>CAZXTX010000459.1:0-2151 GCA_964643695.1 uncultured Mariniphaga sp.
GTACCGGACAAAGCCGTAGCCAGAGCCTGAAAATGAGAAGTGTCTCCCTCGTCGCCTTCATGGTCAAATTCACCACGGACAATCCTGAAAGCATGTTTAAAATAACGAAACTGAGGAAATTTCAGATAAAATGTAAAAAAAACGCCGGTTCCGAGCAATAACAACACAAACCATTGTGAACCTCCCACATAACTGTCAATTACTAACAAAAAATCATTTAATTCACTCACTTCGGTTAAAAATAACAATCTATTTTTTAAATTAGCAACATCATTTTAAAAGTTAAAATTATGCTTCCCAGATTTTTATTAGCAGACAACTCATTAGAGACACCGGACACTATTTATGTAGTACATACAGAAACTCCGCGCTTTATCATTGAAGCTGACATTGATGACTTTGAAAGCAATCAGATAATTCACTGGATTGATGGTGAACCCGGCGATGAGGACCTCATAGCAGAACTTATTGAAGACGCTGAGGAATATTTGGAAAGAGAGTTTGAAAATGAAGAATTATTAGACGAGGACGTGGACGATGAATGACTATCAAACCGGAATAAAAAGTAAACCAAAAAAACTTTATCGCTCAAACGAACGGATATTGGGCGGGGTACTGGCAGGATTTGCAGAATATATTTATACCGACAAAACCATTGTAAGGCTGGTTTATGCAATTATTTCAATAATTTCTGCCGGTTTTCCGGGACTGTTAATTTACATTCTGGCCTGGATGATTGTTCCGGCAAAGCCACTCAATTACTGATTTTTTTCCTTTTTCTGACCACGAAAAAGGCACCGGAAAGAATCAGTGTTGCCCCCAGAATGGTTATGAACGAGATGTGTTCATGATTAATCCAGCTTACTTCCATATGGGTAAGAATGCCCATAATGATGAATGTAATAATCGGATTGACAAATATTATCACGCTCACTTTGCTTGCCTCAATGTATCTGAATGCCTCGGCCAAAGTGCTGTATGAAATCAGAGTATTGGCTCCAAGAAACAAAATTAACAGCCACCATGACCAGTGTATATCAAAAACAGGTTCAAGATTTATAAATGGCAGATAAATTAGCGTGGGAAAGCCAAAAAGAAACAGATTCAACATTGGTGGCGGATATTTGGCAACCAGAATTTTCTGCAAAACCGCATAGACTGTCCAAGCCACAGCACCACTGATTGTCAGCATAACTCCCAAGTTATATTGTTTTTTATCTTCGAAAAAAGCCAGCAGCTGATCACCATAAAACAAAATAAATCCTGCCATTGCAACAGCAAAACCTATTATCTGAATTCGGGAAAATTTTTCTTTAAAAAAAATAAATCCCGAAAGTGCAAGAAGCACAGGCCCAACCTGAATAAAAAATTGTGCATTGCTCGGAGTAGTATAATATATTCCAAGCACAAACCCCATATAATTCCACGAAAGGGCAATAGCTGCAAAAACAAGCAGCAAAGGAGGTTTTATCAGTATTTTTAGTGATGCCGGACTTTTAATCAAAAGCCATACAAGCATTGAAACAAAAGCTATTGAAAAACGAAACCAGACAATTGTTTCCGGGCTTACTTCTTTAACTGCCACTTTTAATGCTATTGCCAAAAGTCCCCATAAAAATGCTGTTATTGAAGCATAAAATACTCCCTTTGCTTGATCAGACATTCAACCTATGGATAAAAAACTGTTAACCGGTAACCGGATAAAATAAAAATTACGATTACATCTCTATTTGCGCAATTCTGCACCTAGTTCACGATATAATCTGTCAATCAGCCTTTGCATGATTTTATCAATCTGCTTGTCATTAAGTGTGGCCAAATCATCACGCAAAGTAAAGTTTACCGCATAAGACTTTTTACCTTCAGGAATACCTTTCCCCTCATATACGTCAAATAATCCCACCTGACGCAGGTTTTTCCTTTCGGTTTTATAGGATAACTCTTCAATTTGCTGAAAACTAACCTGCTTGTCAACCATAAGTGCAAGGTCGCGTCTTACTGACGGAAATTTCGGAAGCTCCTCAAATTCGACCTTGTGTTTTCCGCGTCTTTGCATTACAGCTCCCCAGTTAAAATCTGCATAATAAACCGGCTGCTCAATTTCAAATTTCTTCAGAAACTTTGATGCAACTATACCCAAATCAAGTACTG
>CAZXTX010000460.1:0-2135 GCA_964643695.1 uncultured Mariniphaga sp.
GCATTCAGACTGTCATTTTCGGTTGCAAACACATATGCCTGACGAATTCCGTTCCAGTCGAATGAGGTATTCAGAATTACTTCCGGGAAGTCGCCATTCGGAAAGTAGTCAGTCCACTGACGCTGCCCCTGAAAACCTCCGGCAATTGCATTTCTGCCAAGCGATTCTTCCCCGAAACCGGCTTCCTTCAGTTTAGGATTGCCAATCATCAGATCGCGGAAAATAAGCGTCATCTTAACCACAGTTTCCCACTCCCAGTCCTTGCGTTCGCGGTCGCTCTGATTTTCGGGTGCATTATAATCCTTACCCTCAATACAGTTTTCGCGGGTCCACTTTATTGCCTTTTCATACTCTTCCTTGTCATAAATCCCCTCATTCAAACGGCGGGTAACTTCACTCATATCAACAAATTCGGTACGCATTCCAAGATAATCGTGGAAAAAGCCGGGGTCAACCATTGAGCCGACTATTCCCATTGAAGCGTAGCCAAGTGAAAGATACGACTTGCCTTTCATCTGTGCCACTGCCAGTCCTGCCTTTACAAAACGCAGTATCTTTTCCTGAACATCTTCCGGAACCGATGTGTCGCCCGAATCCTGAACATCACGTCCGTAAATAGCAAATGCGGGCAGTCCTTTCTGTGTATAGCCTGCAAGAGCCGCTGCAAGATAAACCGCACCCGGACGTTCAGTTCCGTTAAAGCCCCAGATTGCCTTAGGTATCCACGGATTAGAATCCATCACCTCGGTACCGTAGCACCAGCACGGAGTAATGGTTAATGAAACTGCCACCCCCTCGCGCTCAAACTGATCGGCGCACATGGCTGCTTCCGCAACACCACCGATAGTGGTATCGGAAATTACACACTCAATTTTTTCGCCTCCCGGAAAACGAAGGTTTTCCTCAATAAGCTTTGCGGCTGCTTTTGCCATATTCATGGTTTGTACTTCAAGAGATTCGCGCACTCCGCGCTCACGTCCGTCAATTACAGGACGAATTCCGACTTTTGGCAGCCTGCCAATTAATCTGTTTCCCATTTTATACTTTCTTTTTATAAGTTAATAGATAATTTGTTTTATTTATAACTCCTTAAACAGCACATTTTTTACTGTGCTGAACTGTCCTGCAATATAGAAAATTTCATTCTATTAAAACATGACAATTTCATTTTTTAACGATTTTTTGGAATTAATCAAATCTTTTAACTGAAAAACCATTTAAATCGAAAATATTATGGGTACATACATACAAACCAACATTTCGTGAATATCACAATAGCCTGATTAAAAGCAAGTTACTTTACAATTTTAATCATACTTTCTTCTGTTTTCAACAGATAAATTCCGGGATGCACAGAAGAAGTTGAAATGTGATTTTTACCGGTTTGCAGTTTTACAGTCAACATTACTTTGCCTGTCACATTATATAAAGTTGCAATACCACCGGAAGGTGAATCTACAATAATATAATCTGAAAACGGATTCGGATAAACACTTATTTTATTATCTGCAAACCCTTTAATATTAGTGCCAATATCTCCTATTTTGATATGAATATCCGGCAACGCGCCAAAATATGCTTCTCTGACTGCTGCATTCAGATTTGGATTCACACCGCTTTGTATGGATATTTTGCGATGTGCACCATAAACTGAACCAAAACCTTTAGTTTTTATTACCCCCTTTTCCAACACAAATTCATTCTCCGTGAAGTCTTCGGGAATAGTAGTTTTGAACTCCTGTGCGCGGCTTGCAAAGGTATATTGTCCGGGGCCCAATATAAGCGGAAAGTTGATATCTTCATTGCTGTACTGAATACCGGCGCTCATGTTGTAAATGCCCGACATTTTGTTGGCAGGGTGATAGAGCCTGTTGAAAAGTACCGACACTTCGTCGCCGGGAGCAAATTCCCCGCCGGGGTTAGTAAGGTTGCTTACGGTGTAGGTTACGGGCTTGGCGGTAATAATCTGATAGGTTGCCGCACCGTCTGCTGCAATTAGTTTCACAATATTGCGCCCGAAACCTAATTTTACTGTGTAGCTGCCGTCAGAATTCACAACTACGCTATCGGCTTTAAATCCGCTGTATGAGGTCATCAGTGTACCTACTGTCGGGGTGGCTACCAGTACCTGTGCC
>CAZXTX010000461.1:0-2126 GCA_964643695.1 uncultured Mariniphaga sp.
TTTGTTTTATGGTTTATAAAAGTTGATTTGAAATGTTTTGGGATAAATAAATTGAACAAAATGATTGCCTGACTGCTGGTAACTTCTGTTTTGCCGGTTAGTATCAGTTTAGCTGTCTGCTTCATGGACACATAGATTTAGTTTAAAAATAGCAATCAATTTTGTTTATAAACGAAATTTTTTTCAAAAAGTTCACTTTTTCTAAAAAAGATACTCTTTTACTCTTAAACAGAGAATGTTACTGCTTTCTAATATACTTCCAAATTATTGGATAATAAAAAATTTCCTGCAGTAATAGCTTGTCATCCCACCGGTAATCCCGGAAAGTTGATTGCTGATGACCGACCAGAGGTCGAACCAAAACAGGGAATTTGTAAAAGAACCGGCCGAAAAAGAACACATAGTATTGATACCGTATAATTCTTCATACGGCAATCAGGAGGATTATGATTTCGAGAATGACCGTTATGGATCAGGCAAGCTGAATGTTATTTTGAGAAATTCTATATCAAAAAGCGTAACAAAAAATAATCAAAACTGTCTTTAATACCGATTGTAAATTTACAAAACAGTTTTGACTATTTTTTAAATACAATTCGTATAATATTTGATTGTAGTATAAATTAAAATTTTAGTTATTGAGTAATTTTTTAATTGTTGACATTATTGTATTTTCAACACCGGGGTCCACATTTGAAGCTCTTTCACTTACTTCGTACCCGCCTTTTTCGTATTGAATTGTTGTTCCGATGTAACCGGGCCCCATATCTCCGTAGGCAGCCATGGCAATTTTCAAATCGGGTCTCATGGATTTTGCGGCCAGCTGATACTCAACAAATAACTCTCCTGGCATGAAAAGAATTCTGATATCATTTGTTTCAAGCATTCCGACATCAAGTTTTTTACCGGCTTCCATTCTGTTTAAAAAAGCCATTTTTCTTGCCAAACCATTATTTTCCAGAAACAGAGATTTATCATCAGCAAGTTTGTTTTTTATTTCATATAAATTTTTTCGCGGTGGCAATGAAACTTTTTCAACTTTCCAGTTAAAATTTTTTAATTCATACTTTTCGGTAGCCCCCCATGCCCGTTTCATTCCGTCAGCTAATCTTTCGGCTAAAATCCAGCGATTTTCAGGAGAACCGTCATTATATTTTCCGGCTGCAACATTTCCTGCTGCACCTGTAAAATATATGTGAATTGCCTGCGGTACAGACATTTGCCTTATAAAGCGTGCCACTCCCGGAAAATCGGGATTTGGTATTCCTGTGCGGTAATAACTTTGCGGGTGTGTGGCATAAAAACTTAAAACAGCTACCGGTTCATCATCATTCCAAAAACTGACAAGTGAAACATCCGGGTCAATTACACCTTCAGGTTCTGCACGCAGTTCTGCACTCCCGGTTGCGGAAAATCTCGTTGTCCTCACCATACCATTTTCATCATATATGTTTCTGTTTGAGGCCACCTGAAAAACCTCAGCTTTTCCAAAACCAATCCGGTTGATTTTGACGGAATGATTTAATGAGCTTTTAACAGCTTCTCGAAGTTTTAAGAGTGTTTCACGGGCAAAAGTACCGTCAAAATTTGTGGGAGTATAACCGGCCGGATCAAGTCCTGCAATAAGCAGCTGTTGTTCTGCTCCAAAATCACAGCGGGGCGCATCATGCTGATGTACGGAATGTACGCTTACTCTTTCGGGTATGGTGCCGGCAGCATCTGCAATAGTGTTTTTAAACGCATCCATACCTTCGTTACCAATACTTAACCAATCAATAGCGCATAATACCACAGGCTGGCCGGAACCTGAAATAATAATTCCTTTTGCCCTCAAACCTAAATCCCATGTTCCAACCTGAGGGTCATAAGAAAGATAATTACTTCCGACAGGAGGAGTTACATCCATGTCAAAAAAGGAAACATTTAATAAAACCGGACTCTCCTGTGCTTTTGCAGGGAAAGTAAAGTTCATCAATAACATACCCGTGATTGCAACGAGGATGAATATTCTGTTTTTAAAAGTTTTTACTCTCATAGTTTTTGAAACTGGTTAATAAAAAATATTTTAATTCCGGTGGAAAAATCAAATAGAACATAAACTGCTGAAGTCAATGAATAAAAGTAAT
>CAZXTX010000462.1:0-2118 GCA_964643695.1 uncultured Mariniphaga sp.
TCATTTTAGAAGTTCAACTCTTTCGGAAACTATTTTTTTAAGAATGTCTTTATGTTCTGAAGGCAAAAAGGAGTTATCAATCCACCAATATAGCGTATCTAATTTTTCAACAAATAAATCATAGCTGTTTTGAATTTGTTTTGGAGTTAATTGCAAGTTTAAACCTAAAGCATTAAAGTCCTTTTTTGAGATTTTATTTTTCTTGCCATTAAGATTCAAACTCATTTGCTCTTCTTCGTTTTTAATAACGAGGTGAGTGCTTACTAAATCATAAGCAGGGCTTAAACAAAATGTTCCGTCTGCTTTTTCCATCATAGAGAAATTTTTTAAATGCATATCGGCATTACCCGTAACGAAGCTGAATAAAACTAAATGAAAATAATGTAAAAGGTCAAATCCATACTGTGTTGAATATTCTTTAATGGTTTTACCAGCCTTTTCATAACTACCCCTGTATTTATGTTCTGTCAGGGTTTCTGTAAGTTGACACAAATCTTCACAAGCAATTTTATTTATACCTTCTCTGTCAAATCTTTTTGTGATGTAGGCAAGATTGCCGCTCTTTAGCCTTATTAAACCATGTGTTGCTACTTCAATTCCTAATTGATTTGCAAGATGCATACACAAGTCTTCATTTTCGGGCAATGATAAATAGGTTTCGCTTTGAGGTTTAATTATATAATTGCTCCTGTCATCAACTATTGTGAAACGTATATTTTTTTTTGTTTCTTCCAACCATAAACTTAATTTTGGCTGAACGCCTGTTATTGATTTATTAGCCCCAATGATTCTTTTAGCATAATCACTTAATTTTTTCTCGTCGATGTCAATTTCCGGCATTTGTTTCAATCCGAAAACTTTAACAACGCATTTTGCGTGATAATCGTTTTCTTCCGGTAGCAACGGTTTATAGCAAAGTAAACAATTCATTTTTTTTCATTTTGAATAATGGAAATGTCGCCAATACAGTCTTTACAGAGTGTTAGTAATAAAGTCATTCTGTCTCTCGGGTTGAGTTTCCAATTTTCAACAGCTATTTGCAACAACCAGCCTTCGGGTATTAGTCCGTCAAAAAATGGCAACATATTTTTGTCGGTAAATACTTCCGAACGCAAGGGTAACGTTTTGCTAACAGCACCGTATATAGGATTTAGCAAATAATCTTCATTATATTGAAAAGAATAACCGTTTTCATCTTCCCATATCATTCCTGCTATTTTATCTTTTTTATAAACTAATCCTTGTTTCATAAAAATTGCATATTACTGATTTTCAATTGCGATTATGTCTGCGTGGATAATTGTTTCTGTTAGTTTATCATCGGGTTTTTGTTGATACTGTATAGCATTGTTATTAGGAACAAACTTCCACGCAACAATCTTGTTTTCTTTTTTGTCTGTAATTTCTTCCAGTATGATTCCGTACATAACTATTTTATTGGATAAGGTAATTTTTACGCCTTTATTTAAATAATTCCAAAAGATGTCGTAAGGGTCAATCCGTTGTTTGCCCGGGGTTAATTGAAATCCAAACAAACGAAGCACTTGTTCAACTTTGTCTAATCGTAGTGTTGCTTTGCCTTGTTCTAATTCGCGAACAAAACGAAGGCCTACTCCGGCTTTTATTGCAAGTTCTTCTTGAGTAATACCAAGTTTTCTTCTATGAAATCGGATAAATGACGAAAGATTATTCATTTTAATTATACCTTTGCGGGTACAAATATAATGAAAAGTTCTAAAAAAGAACCGACCGGGTATAAAATAATCTATCTCAAACTATAAAGTCCCGTCCGGGTATATCTCATCCAGTGTTTATTATTGATTTATGATAAGACTTGTGGTGTACCAAAGCTTGCAGGCAACGGTTTGGGTATTGCTGAAGACAGAGGATTTTAGCATAAAATTCAATCAAAGCATTGCAGCGGATGAATCCCTTGCACAACCTGTCCCGCCTAAACGGGAAATGTCCAATCCCTGCCCGTCCCTGCCTCGCCGGCAGGCAGGCGGTCAGGCGGAGAATCTGTTCGCCTGCTATTGCGTTTAAGCCCTTATTATTATAAGCCATTAATTCAATAGTATTACATATTTGTTTTTTAGTTCACATTCACGGATAAATTTT
>CAZXTX010000463.1:0-2112 GCA_964643695.1 uncultured Mariniphaga sp.
AAAATATTTTTTTCGTGTACTTCGTGTCTTTTGTTGTTGAAAAGTCACAGCAAAACCACATTGTATTGTGAGATTGCTGTTGTTTTTCATATTTTTCAAAGAGAAGAATCTAAAAACCACACTATAATGTGGTTTTCGGGTTTATTTTGCTGTTTCAGTGCTTTTTATTCATAATAATAACCGGGGATAACGTCTGACCAGCTTGCTGTTCGGGCGGGATATTTGTTGACTGAAGAGAGTCAAAACAGAAGAAACAATACACATAAGTTACAGGAATAAGATTTTAACCGCTTTCCCTACAAAATAAACGACAATGATGGGTCTATACCGCTTAAAAAAGAAAAAAGGAGTCTGGAAACTCCTTCACTTACCTTGAACCCTCAAATTGAATCCCCCTTAGTAAAAATCAGATGCGCTACCAAAGCCTCAGTTCAATTCCGATAGCCATCGGAGCTTAAATCGCAATTCCGTAAACTACATTGCGTTTAAGCCCTTAATATTACCACACGTTATTTTTAGTTTATTTCTTTTTCTAATTCATCTATTTGAGATGGTCGGCTTGCGTGTTTTTTCAGAATTTTTCCATCACTGCCCATTAAAATGTACCATGGGATACTGATTGAACCACCTCTATCGAATATCTTCCGTAATTCGGCCTCAACTTCCTTATTGGCCCGTAAATGGAAACCCTCAAGGTTATAAAACTTAATCATGTTCTTCCACTGGGTTGAGTCCTGGTCTCGGTCTATTGAAATGTACAGCATCTGGGTACCGTTTTGCTGCAATAATGTTTTCAATTGCTCCTTGTGCTCAAATTCAGCTTTGCAAGGCCCGCACCAGGTTGCCCAAACATCAACATATATCTTCCCAGGAGGCAAAGCTTTTGCAATTTCTGATAAAGTGTTTAACTTTTGATATGCTTTCACAAATTTTGTCTTCTCACTGAACTCAGAATCAGCCGTTTTGTGAAACCTGATTATTTCATCAATATGCGGCGTAATGTAAGGGATATATTCGCTTTCCGGATATTGGGTTTTAAAATCATCAAACAACCCGATGAGTTCCTTCTGATATCTTTTCTGAAAACTTTCTTCGTATAGATAATGTGCCAGGTAATCTTCGCAAACTTCAGGCGGAAGATATTCCTTTGCTTTGCTTACGCGATATTTTTCTGGCTGGTTTGTTTCTCTTAATATCTCCAGCTTTTCTTTTGTAAAAATGCCATTTATATATTCCTGGAAATAAACGTAACTCTCGGCATAAAAAGGGAACCACGGCGATTTCACAATTCCGGGGTTCGAAAAAAGAGGTTGCTTAAAGGTTTCTTCCCATAGGTTTTCAAAATCTTTGGGAAATACTTTTTCCCTTCCCTGCATCGCCATAAAATCCTTTATCCAAGCAACAGTTGCCAAAACAGCGTCGTAATAGCAGTTTCTATCTGTTTTTACCAAACCGAACACATCTTTGGAAATCACTCCTTCTGAAAGCATTTTTTCAAATTCTGATATTTCTGCTGTTCTTCTTTGCTCAATTGTTTCTTTAATTTTAGTTGCTATTGTATCGCGTAAAAACTCTCTTGCTCCAACTTGAATATGTTCTGGATTAGGAAGCTTGTTATAAGTTTGCTGAACAATGGAGCTTTTGTCTGTTACCGAAAAAGCATACTTTTTATCATTCAAATCGAAACGGACAGTATAGATTTTACCCGGTTCTGCAATTAGTGTTCCCTGTTCGGTGTATGAAATCCTTATTTTGATGAATATTGCTTCTTCTGATGTTATCTCAATTTGAAACTTTCCGAGTGAATCGGGAGAAACTGATTTTGTAAACCACCAGTTACAAATGCCGTTTATCGGGTTAGTGTATTCCACTTTTTCAGGAATTTCGCCTGTTATCTCTCCCAGAATTATAATTTTGTTTTTGGAATTTTGACATGCAAATAGTCCGATTAGCAGGACAGTTATGATTAATCGATTTAGTTTCATCTTTATTTCATTTTAATGTGTGGTAACGCCTTATATACGAAACAAATATAAAACATTAGTATATATTTTTCTTACATTTAAAACAAAAATTATATCAGTATGAGTTCAGTTTATAAGGTCTCTTTTT
>CAZXTX010000464.1:0-2105 GCA_964643695.1 uncultured Mariniphaga sp.
AGCCTGTGGAATTTGCGGCAGCGATGTGCACGGAATGGATGGCAGCACCGGAAGACGCAAGCCACCGCTGATTATGGGACATGAAGCATCGGGGGTAATTCTGGAAACAGGAAGCAATGTAAAAAACTGGAGACCCGGTGACCGCGTTACGTTTGATTCAACAATTTATCCGCTGAACGACTGGTTTACTCTGAAAGGTCATTACAACCTGAGCGACAACCGGCAGGTGCTTGGCGTATCACCCGGGGATTATCGCAGACACGGTGCTTTTGCCGAAAAAGTGGCGGTTCCGCAGCATATTTTATACCGGATTCCAGAAAATGTTTCATTTGTGGAAGCTGCCATGACCGAACCGGTTGCAGTGGCAGCACATGCCGTTAATATTTCCGGATTTAAGCCCGGAAACAGTGTTTTGGTTACCGGTAGCGGAATGATAGGAGTTTTTGTGATAAGGCTGCTCAAACTTTTTAGAGCTGACAAAGTAATTGCAGTTGATATTGACAATCAGAAACTAAAAATGGCTGAACAGTTCGGGGCGGACTATCTGTTCAATTCAGAGGAAAAGGATTTACACAATAAAATTTTGAACCTGACCTCCGGGCGCGGTGCCGACTTCACTTTTGAAGCTGTGGGAATTACTGAAACAGTACAAATTTCAATTAAAAACACACGAAAAGGCGGAACAGTAACATTAATCGGAAATCTTTCGTCGCAGATTGAATTTCCGCTCCAAGAGGTAGTAACACGTGAAATAAAAGTGCAGGGAAGCTGCGCCATAAACGGTGAATACGAAATGGTGCTGAATCTGCTTTCACAAAAAAAGGTGGATGTTAATCCGCTGATTTCGGCAGTTGCACCGCTTTCCGAAGGAGCTAAATGGTTCAAACGGCTTTACAACAGAGAACCGGGGCTTAACAAAGTTATTTTAACCCCCGGCTCATAAAATCATTATCTGTAATTTATCAGGTTCCTCCTGTTTTTTGAAGTCCCTCTTTTGCCTCTTTATCATCGGGCCTGAGTTCAAGGGCTTTCCGGTACCAGAAGCGGGCAACATTAATATTTCCGTTTCCAAATGCTTCCGAAGCATTTTTCATGTGGCTTTCATAAAGTTCTCCCGAACGGCCTGCCATCCTCTCGGCAATCAAACCGACAATTGCCTGAAGCTGCTCTTTCGGATAGGTTTCATCCGGTTTAACAGTCAGGGCCCTGTTATACCAGCCACGCGACACGGCAAGCTGATTCTGACGGAAAGTTGAATCGGCAAGGTCAATAAAGTTTTGATAATCGCGGTCGCGCTGACTTGACAACATACTGCCCACAAGCCGTTTGATTTCCTCAATCCGTTGCGGCGGATATGTTTCTTTGGGCTTCACATCCCATGCCTTGTAATACCATGCCCGTGAAACATTGTATCGTTTACTGTCAAAAAACTCATCGGCCAGAGAAATATACTCCTTATACAACTGATCAATGCCCGTTTCACTCATCTCCTGACGTTCGCTCATCTGCTGCTGCCGCTGTTCAATCTCAGCCCTCCTGCGCTCAATATCCTCGGCTGCACGCTGCTCTGCAAGTGCACGTTCCTGCAACTGACGTAAAATATTATCAATTTTTGTTATCTGACTTTTCGGATAATTTTCAGCAGGTTTTATTTCGAGAGCCTTTCCATATTCAGTTCTGGCTTCGGTATATGATTCCTGATTGAAATATCCGTCGGCTGCCAGAACAATTGTCCTGTAATTTTCATCAAGCTCCTGTTGTGCCAGAATGCGGTCAATCTCCTCACTCCTCTCTTTCGGATATTTTTCATCGGGCCTCATCTCCAGTGCCTTTCCGTAACTCTCTTTTGCACTCATATATTCCTTTGCACTAAACTGACGATCAGCCAAGGCAACAGCTTCCTTATACTCATTGTCTGCGAGTTCAATTTCACGCAGAATACCGGCAATTTCATCAATCCGCTGCTGCGGATAGGCTTCCTCCGGCTTTACCTGCAACGCCTGACGGTATGCTGTTTCGGATGTCTGGTATTCAGTCAGGTTAAACAGACTGTCGCCACGGGAAACGGCCTGCGAGTACTGCAAATCCTTTTCGGCCTGCAAGGC
>CAZXTX010000465.1:0-2087 GCA_964643695.1 uncultured Mariniphaga sp.
CATGAAGGAAAAACATCTGTATATCTGGCAAAAGTTAAAATCAGGTAAAAATGATTTTTTAATGGCTGTTGTCAATGTCGCTATTAATTTGTAGTTTGCACAATATAAATTACCAAACAGTCCAATGTTGAGATGGATGAAAAAAATGTATTTGGTTTTTCTTTTGCTGACAATTCTGACTCCTTTAGCAAACGGTCAAAACAGCAGGGAAAACAGGCAGGTTGAGCCAATACTGACACAGTATATGTTTAACATGCAGCCCATTAATCCTGCTTATGCAGGTATGTGGGAGAAAATCGGTTTTTCATCACTTGTGCGTAAACAATGGGCAGGTATCAACCGTTCGCCGCTTACACAGGTCATATCTTTTCATACTCCTACAAAAAATGAAAAAGTGGGTTTGGGACTTAATGTAACCAGTGACAGATACGGACTTGAAAATAAACTGAATATTTTTGGCGATTACGCTTATGAGATAGCTTTGACACCTCAAACCCGGATGCGCATGGGTCTGAAGTTTGGATTTATAAATTATAAAAATCCGCTCACTCAGTATGATCTGTATCCTGACGGTCAGTATGATCAGGCATTTGCCGAAGATGTGGATTTGAAATTTATGCCCAACTTCGGAGTGGGTGGTTTTTTGTATGGTGAGCAGTATTATGTTGGATTGTCAATTCCCAAATTGATTAAAAACGATTATAAGGCCAATATTAATAATTTCAATCTTGAGGCACAGGTTCAGACTGTCTATTTAACTGCCGGATATGTTTATAAATTTATTCAGTATAACTTTCTGGTTGTTAAGCCGACCATGATGATAACCTATAACCGGAATTTACCCATTCAGTATGATTTGGGACTTAATTTTATGCTGCGCGACAAATGGTGGATAGGCGTTATGGGGCGATCCGGCAATGCACTGAGTTTCATTACACAGTGGATAATGGACAATAATCTGAGGCTTGGATTTGCCATGGATATTACCTATAATGAAATTTTTCCATATCAGTATGGCACCTACGAGGTTACACTCGGGTTTGACCTCGACTTTTTTGGCCGGAGTTATATCAGGGAGAAATATTTTTGATTTAATCTTCCGCTTCTTTTATTATACGAATTGTATTTACAAAATAGTCCAAACTGTTTTGTAAATTTACAATCGTTAATGCCGATGGTTAAAATATTTAGAACAATTGAGCAGAGCGATAATTGGTCTATTATATTTTTCCAATCGGTATTACTGAACCTTCAGCAGTTTAACGAATCCTTATTTAACTTAATTCCGAATAGTGCAGTTACTGTTATTTTCTTGGGGTTTTTTGTAACTTTTTTCGGTTTTTAAACGAATAATTAAACAGAGACAATGTTTAAATAATATTCGGAAGTCATGGAAGAAAAAGTAGTTACAATAGTGGTATTACCCTATTCAAAGGCACAAACTTTAAAAATTCATTTAGAGGAACAGGATATTGAATGTGACCTTGAAGAAATCAGTCTGATGGATGATGCTGCTTCAGTCAGGGTTAAAATTTCTGAAAAGGATGTGAGAAAAGCAGTGCCGGTATTGGATGAATTTTTGGGTAAAAAAGATGAAAAATTAAAAAGTGGCGAAAACAGGGACGAGCATATTCTTGTGCCGGTTGATTTTTCTCCGGTTTCCTTTAAAACCTGCAAAATGGCTTTTAACATAGCTCAGCATCTTAATGTAAAGCTGGTTTTAATGCACTGTTATATAAATCCGGTTGTACATTCTGTTCCTTATGCAGATGTGTATGTATATGATTCCACACTGCTTGAAAGGATGGACAGTGCCGAGAAAAATGCCAACAAAAGCTTTATCAGGTTTGTAAAGGAACTTTCCTCACATATAGGCAGAGAAAAATGGAGAAGTGTTAAAAGTGAATATATCATCAAACCCGGTTATGCCGATGAGGATATACTGGCTTATGCACAAGAGAACAATTCGACGCTGATTGTGATGGGAACGGGCGGGCAACAGGGACTTGTAATGGGAAGTGTAACCGCTGATGTGATTTACAATGCAACTGTTCCGGTACTGGTTATTCCTGAGGATTCACCCGAAA
>CAZXTX010000466.1:0-2073 GCA_964643695.1 uncultured Mariniphaga sp.
TTGGTGCTGCACGTGATTTGGCAGCTTTTCTAAGTAAAACAAAACCGGTATCATATAATCGCATTTCAGTTGACCATTTTAAAATTGATAATCACAATCTTGTAATTCCGGTAGAAATTTTAAATCCGGAAGCTTGTCGGCGATATACCGGTGTTACTATTTCCGGGGTTGAAGTAAAAGAATCGCCTGACTGGCTGAAAAACCGGTTAAAAGCTATCGGCCATTCTCCGATAAATAATGTGGTTGACATTACCAACTATGTTCTTTTTGAAACAGGCCAGCCGCTGCACGCTTTCGATGCCGATGAAATTACGGGAGGGAAGGTGATTGTAAGGACAATGCCGGCAGGAACTAAATTTGTAACTCTTGATGAAGTTGAAAGTGAACTGCATCAGGATGATTTGATGATTTGTAATACCGAAGAAGGAATGTGTATCGGCGGGGTGTTTGGAGGTATAAAATCAGGTGTGAAAGACAGTACAAAAAATATATTCTTAGAAAGTGCCTGGTTCGATCCTGTTTATATTCGTAAAACTTCACGCAGGCACGGACTGCACACCGATGCTTCGTTCAGGTTTGAGCGCGGCACCGACCCCAACGGTGTAATTTATGCACTTAAACGCGCTGCATTGCTGATTAAGGAAGTTGCGGGAGGTACCATTTCATCTGAAATAATTGATGTTTATCCGCGTCCTGCCGAATATTTCAGGGTTGGGATGAGTTATGAGAATATTACAAAGCTGATTGGTAAGGATTTGGGCAGAGATACTGTTAAGAGTATCCTGAAATCTCTTGAAATTGAAATCGAGAATGAAACTGACAGTGGTTTTGATGCGCTGGTACCGCCATTTCGTGTTGATGTTAAGCGCGAAGCTGATGTGATTGAGGAAATTCTGCGTATTTATGGTTACAACAATGTGGAGATTCCGTCACTTGTAAAATCATCATTACAATATGCACCGTATCCTAATCCTGATCAGGTGCGAAATCTGGCTGCTGAAATGCTGACCTCTCAGGGGTTTAATGAAATCTGGTCAAATTCACTCACCAAAGCATCGTATTATGAAGGTTTAAAACAATACACGCCTGGGCAGACCGTGAAACTCATGAATCCGCTGAGTGCCGATTTGAACGGTATGCGCCAGACACTTCTTTTTGGTGCGCTGGAAAGTGCAGCTTACAATATAAACCGACAGAACAGGGATTTGAAGTTGTATGAATTCGGTAACTGTTATTTTTATAAAGGTGATACGGATAATGAAGATTTGGTAAACAATTACCCTGAGGAAGAGCATCTGTCAATATTGTTAACCGGTGCAAAAACTGCTGAAAGCTGGACAGGCGAACAGCAGCCGGCTACTTTTTTTAAGTTGAAATCAATAGCTGAAAATATCCTTAAACGAATGGGGTTTAAAACAGATATGCTCAGGATTTCTGCAAGTAATAACGAATTGTTTTCCGACGGACTTGTTTATTTGGAAAATAGAAAAACAGTTCTTGACTTAGGAGTAGTCGCATCTGAACTTTTGAAGAAATTTGAAATTGAACAGCCGGTTTATTACGCAGATTTTAACTGGGAGGCTGTGATGCAAAGACGCAGAAAGCACAAAATTGAATTTGAGGAACTTCCGAAATTCCCGTCAGTTCGCCGCGACCTGGCACTTGTTGTTGATAAGCAGATTAGTTTTCAGCAAATTGAAGAGTTATCTTTTAAAACCGAAAGGAAAGTTTTGCGTCAGGTGGGGTTATTCGATGTATATGAGGGGAGAGGTATTCCTGAAGGCAAAAAATCTTATGCTGTAAATTTTGTTTTGCGCGATGATTTGCAAACCCTTAATGACAAGCAGATTGATAAGATTATGCAGAGACTGATTGATTCATTTGGGCGCGAACTTGGTGCAGAATTGCGAAAATAGAGTTTTACATTTTACAGATTGTATCCGTTTTACTGGTTATAATTTTTATCCGGAAAATTAATGTCTGATCAAGCAAAAGGAGTTTTTTATGCTTCAATAACTGCATTTTTATGGGGACTTTTGGCAATAGCATTAAAAGTGGCAGTTAAAGAAGTAA
>CAZXTX010000467.1:0-2048 GCA_964643695.1 uncultured Mariniphaga sp.
GTCAAATATCCATACCAGAAACTACGCATAATCTGACCTACAGCAGTATAAAATTTTTGATTGTTCTCCAATGTTTCATTTTGAGCATTATCATATAAATACTGACTATTTTTAATTGTATAATATGGTCCAGAAAAGCCTTGAGGAGTCCAAACAAGAGTATTTGGTCCCTGAAAATCAATATAATCACGCTGTAAATATTGCATGGCTTCAGATGTTGTTCTACCGCCTCCATAAGAATATTCATATAAGTAATTTCTTGAAGAACTTGAAAGTACAGATGTTAAAACGTATTTAATATCTATATCTTCTGCATTTAACTGATTGGGACTTTTATTAATTTCTGTAAGGTCTTCGCATGATGTAGTAAGCAAAACAAATAATGCCAAAATGCTAAATAATATATTTTTATTTTTTTTCATTTCCTTATAATAAAATGTTAATTATAAAACTCTAAAAAGAAACATCAATTTTAAAACCGACAGGTAAAACAATAGGTGAGGCATTCCAGGTACTTCTGCCCTGATTTGTAACACTTGAATTGCTTACTTGATTATAGATTGACTCAGGATCCTGATTTGTTTTGTTCCCTGAATATAAAACAATATTCCTCATGAATCCGGAAACAGATATTCTTTGAGCAAACATTTTTCTTGCAAACGATTCTGGCAAAGTGTAGGAAACAGTTATTTCCCGAAGTTTAACAAAAGAAGCATCATATATCCATTTATCAGCTACTCCAGTATCCCAATATCCGCCTGATGGTTGAAATATATCATAAGCTTTAACATATTTTGTACCCTCATCACCAAAATTTTCAATATAACCGCCTTTGCCATCTGAAATTACACCAGGGAAGAATGCTCCTTCATATACTCCATTCGAATATAAAAAACCTCCTAAATCCTGAGTCCTTCCCCCTACCCAAACATTTTGCTGATATTTTTCCGGATTCGACTTAATTTCATTTGCCAAAGCTTTGTTGTCTCCATTAAAAGAATTGTTGCTTAAAATCCCTGTAAAAGTGCTGGAATTTTCATTATCATGGAAGTATTCAACTTTTCCTGCTCTTGTCAGCCTCATCATGGTCTGGTCATAGTATTTACCTCCCTGCCTCCAATCAAAACTCAACGAAACAGAAACTTTTTTGTAAGAAGCCGTTGTCTGCATTCCCATCATAAAATCATGCAGGAAGTTACCTACTTTTATAATAGCTGAATCGTCATTGTTTCTCTGTAATTTACCATTTGAATTAAGTAACGGCCATCCGTAATAAGGACTATTTTTGTCTTCAACCCTGATCATATCTCTTGTATAAATATCACCAATGTAATCTCCTACCTTGGTAATGGCAAATACATGTGTGCTGCTCCAGAATTGAAACTGGTCTATTCCTTCTGTTAATTCAACCAGCTTGCTTCTTTCACGTGTAAAATTAAAAGACATATCCCATTCCCAATCTTTAGTTCTAACAGGTACCATATATAATCCAATTTCATAACCTGAATTTTCAACATTCCCGGCATTAATTGTCGCAGCTCCATAACCCGATGTTGAAGATGTTGAGGCATTTAAAATTTGATTAATGTTCTGAACTTTATAATAAGTAAAATCAGCACCTAAACGATTACTGAAAAATGAAACATCGGTTCCGATTTCAAAAGCTTTTGAAATTTCCGGTTTCAGATTGATATTAGGCAAACTTGTAGGAACTGTATAAATGGTATTGCTTCCCCATGTTCCCTGCGTCAAAACCTGGGAGATAACATACGGATCTGTATCTTTCCCTACCTGAGAAAGTCCTGATCTAAGCTTTATCAACGAAACCCATGAAGGCATGGAAATCATTTCATTAAGTAAAACACTCAGCGAAGCAGAAGGATAAAAATAGGACCTGTTATTTTCAGGTAATGTGCTCGACCAATCATTTCTTGCTGTTGTTTCAACAAAAATCATATTATTATAACTTATATTTAAAACACCATATACACTATAAATATTCTTTTTATAAGTTCTGTCATAATAAGTCAATCCATCCCTGTTTACAT
>CAZXTX010000468.1:0-2046 GCA_964643695.1 uncultured Mariniphaga sp.
CAGTTGATGTGGTGCTTGACAGTGTTTCGGTAAAAACCACATTTCAGGAGGTATTAGCTGAGAAGGGAATTATTTTTTGCTCATTCAGCGAAGCTTTGCGCGAACATCCTGATCTTGTAAAAAAATATATCGGACAAGCTGTTCCTGTTGGCGATAATTTCTTTTCAACTCTGAATTCTGCGGTTTTCAGCGACGGTTCATTCTGTTACATCCCAAAAGGCGTTAAATGCCCAATGGAGTTGTCAACTTATTTCAGAATAAACTCAGCGAACACAGGACAATTTGAAAGAACACTCATAATTGCCGATGAAGACAGTTATGTAAGCTATCTTGAAGGATGTACCGCACCAATGCGCGATGAGAACCAGCTGCATGCGGCAGTGGTGGAAATTATTGCTTTCGACCGTGCAGAAGTTAAATACTCAACAGTTCAAAACTGGTATCCGGGTGATAAAAGCGGCAGTGGCGGAGTTTACAACTTTGTAACTAAACGTGGTATTTGCCGTGGCGTTTCTTCAAAAATAAGCTGGACACAGGTTGAAACCGGTTCGGCAATTACATGGAAATACCCGAGCTGTGTACTTATGGGCGAAAATTCAATTGGTGAATTTTATTCGGTGGCTGTTACAAACAATCATCAGCAGGCCGATACAGGCACTAAAATGATTCATATCGGCAAAAACACAAAAAGTACAATTATTTCGAAAGGTATATCTGCCGGAAAAAGCAACAACTCATACCGCGGACTGGTAAAGGTTTTGCCCGGTGCAGTCAACTCACGTAATTTTTCTCAGTGTGATTCGCTGCTTCTTAACGACACCTGCGGAGCACATACCTTTCCTTACATCGAAGTGGGAAATAAATCATCGGTTGTGGAACATGAAGCCACAACTTCAAAAATTGGTGAAGACCAGATCTTTTACTTCAACCAGCGTGGAATTGACACCGAAAAGGCAATTGGAATGATTGTAAACGGCTATGCCCGCGAGGTTTTGAACAAATTGCCGATGGAATTTGCGGTTGAAGCTCAAAAACTTCTTGAAATCAGTCTCGAAGGAAGTGTAGGATAAAAACTCCCAAAGTAAATTATCAGCAAACAATCAATTTTTTAATACTCTAAATTGTTATTATAAAGATGTTATCAATTAAAGACTTATATGTTTCGGTAGGAGAAAATGAAATTCTGAAAGGAATTAATCTCGAAGTAAAATCCGGTGAAATACATGCTATTATGGGGCCAAACGGTTCAGGCAAAAGTACGCTTGCAAATGTACTTGCCGGCAAGGAAGAATATGAAGTAACCCATGGCTCAATTACATACGAAGGAGCTGACCTGCTTGAAATGGCACCTGAAGACAGGGCGAGGGAAGGTCTTTTCATGAGTTTTCAGTATCCGGTTGAAATTCCGGGAGTACCAATGATAAACTTTCTGAAAACAGCCGTAAACGAACATCGTAAATACAGAGGTGAACCGGAACTGACGGCAGGTGAGTTTCTGAAATTCATGCGTGAAAAAATGGATTTGGTAGATTTTCACACTCAGCTTACAAACCGTTCGGTCAACGAAGGTTTTTCAGGAGGCGAAAAGAAAAAAAATGAAATATTTCAGCTGGCACTGCTGGAACCCAAACTTGGAATTTTAGATGAAACCGACTCCGGCCTTGACATTGATGCACTGAGAACTGTTGCAAATGGTGTAAATGCACTGAGAACAGCTGACAATGCAATTATTGTGGTTACCCACTACCAGCGGCTTCTCGAATATATCGTCCCCGATTTTGTACATGTACTGTATCAGGGAAAAATTGTAAAATCTGCCGGTAAGGAACTTGCCCTTGAACTGGAAGAAAAAGGGTACGAATGGATTAAATAAGGAATCAGAAAAATGAGTGTAACTTTAGAAAAAATAGATTTATCTTTAAAATATACAGCACATTACAATGATGTTAAGGAGATTCTCAAAGAGAATTCGGCTGACATTCTGAATAAACCCCGCAGCAGGGCTTTTCAGGATTTTGTAAAACAGGGGGTTCCCACGCGAAAAAA
>CAZXTX010000469.1:0-2046 GCA_964643695.1 uncultured Mariniphaga sp.
GGTATGCAGTTTATTGACACTGTTGTTAAGGCAGGATATGACAATGAAGTGAAATGGGTAAAATTTGAAGGATAAATCAGTTTGGTTTTACCTGAATTCTTTTTAATTCACGATTTTTATTTTAATATTTTATTGATTTATTATGTCAAGACCGGTAACATTATTTACGGGACAATGGGCCGACCTGCCCATTGAAGAGATGTGTCAGAAAGCCAGATCATTCGGCTACGATGGTTTGGAACTTTGCACATGGGGCGACCATATTGAAGTGGCAAAGGCAGATCAGGCCTATTGCGACGGCAGAAAGGAACTTTTGAAAAAATATGATCTCAGTTTGTTTGCAATATCCACACACCTTGTCGGACAATGTGTTTCAGATCCTATAGATGAACGCCATAAGGGAGTTTTACCCGATTATATTTGGGGCGACGGTGATCCGGAAGGCGTAAGGCAGCGTGCTGCCGAAGAGGTGATTAAAACGGCAAAAGTGGCAAAAATGCTGGGTATTGACGTTGTTACAGGATTTACCGGAAGTCCGGTGTGGCACCTGCTTTATTCATTTCCGCCAATTCCAAAAGGGATGATTGAAAAAGGGTATGAGGATTTTGCCGCACGATGGATTCCTATTCTGGATGAATTTCAGAAACTGGGAATTAAGTTTGCACTTGAGGCTCATCCCACAGAAATAGCTTTTGATATTCATTCTGCTCATCTTACGCTCAAAGCACTCAATTATCATCCGGCTTTTGGTTTTAATTATGACCCGAGCCATTTTGGTTATCAGCATGTTGATTATGTTCGTTTTATTTATGAATTCTCTGATCGTATTTTTCATGCTCACATGAAGGATGCATACTGGAGTGATGTGCCAATGGGCATTGGTGTGTTTGGCGGCCATTCTGAGTTTGGCGATAACCGCCGTTACTGGAATTTCCGGAGTGTGGGGCGCGGGAAGGTGAATTTTGAAAATATTATTCGTGCACTTAATGATATTGGCTATACCGGGCCGCTTTCGGTTGAGTGGGAAGATAGCGGAATGGACCGTGAGGCCGGTGCAACCGAATCATGCAGTTTTGTGAAAAATATTGACTTTGCCCCGTCGGATATAGCTTTTGACGATGCAATGCAGAAATAGATTCTGAAATTACAAAATTTGACGGTTTTAGAGATTTGTTGTTTTGCTGTTTAGATATAGCTGTTTGAAAGGTAAAAACTTTTTCGCCACAAAAACACTAAAACACTAAATTTCACAAAAGAGTTAATGAGATTTGTGTTGAAAATATTGTTATACGGGTAATGTGTTGGTGAATTAAAGAAACAGCAATAACGGTCTTGTAGTTAATTGATTGCAAAATCTTCGCGAATGAAAGAGAACAGAAAAGATTTTGAACCTATATCTTCTGAACTTGAAGAAACAGGCAGAAAAATAGTTCACGCAGCCTATCTTGTTCACAAAGAACTTGGTCCCGGTTTACTTGAAAAGGTTTACGAGATTTGCTTTTGTCATGAGCTTTCAAAAATGGGGCTCAGTGTTGACAGACAGATAGATATTCCGATTGTTTATGACAATATTACTTTTAAAGAAGGCTTGAGACTGGATGTTTTGGTTGAAGATTCTATAATTTGTGAATTAAAAGCAGTTGATATAATTAATCCTGTTTGGGAAGCACAAGTATTGAGTCATTTAAAACTCACCAATAAACGACTTGGATATTTAATCAATTTTAATGTGATAAATATTG
Organism: uncultured Mariniphaga sp.; assembly: GCA_964643695.1. Lineage (GTDB taxonomy): Bacteria > Bacteroidota > Bacteroidia > Bacteroidales > Prolixibacteraceae > Mariniphaga. Next base: position 1,743 of record CAZXTX010000469.1, read on the forward strand.
GACAGGGTATCAAAAGGTTTGTTTACTGAATAGTTTTGGTTCATTATATAGAATTTGGTGTTTTTTTGTAGTTTTTTAATTTGTGGCAAAATAAAATACTACTCACAAAGTGATACTTTTGGTATAAACCTCGAAAATATTCACTTAGCGATGACAATAAGTTTTAAAATTTTCTTACAGTTAGTGAAATTTTGTGTTTTAGTGTTTTTGTGGCAAAGTTATGCTGCCTTAATCTCAAATATGAACTGGTGAGTATATAATTTGCTTTGTTACAATCAGTGTGAGTGGTAAAACTTGTTGACCG
>CAZXTX010000470.1:0-2042 GCA_964643695.1 uncultured Mariniphaga sp.
TGCTGAAAGAGGGCTGGCAGCCGTCATACAAATACAAAAAGGTAAACTATACCGACCAGTCGCATATTCCACTTGTGTTTTACGGTGCCGGAGTACAACCGCAATATATAACCGAAAAATTCAATGCACTTGATCTGGTTCCCACCCTCAGCGATTTAATCCAGATTCCACGTCCCGACAAAAGCCAGGGAATTACTATTACAAAAGTGCTGAACAGAAAATAACTCTGCTTAAAAAAAGAAATTATTTCTCACATCAGAAAAATTGGTCTTAAATTAGATGATTCAGAACATGTTCAAAATGTCCTGATTTTATATTGATGACCATTAAGTGCACTGACAATCAGAAACAAAAATATATAACCCGGGATTAACCATACTTTTTAAATTATTAACTTGACCAAATGAAATCATATTTAAGCTTTTTAACTTTAACAACAGCAACATTATTTCTGTTGACAATATCATGCAAAACCGTTGAAAAAAATCACATCAGCCCGTACTATAATGATTTCCGGTTTCTGGAATATACTGTTGAACAGATGCAGCAGGGTTTTAAATCGGGAGATTTCACAATAGAAAAGGTTGTAAGAGCATACATTGACCGTATTGAAGCCATTGATAAAAACGGGCCAAACCTCAATTCCGTAGTTACAATCAATCCTGATGCCATTGAAATTGCCCGTCAGCTTGACAAAGAACTGAAATCAGGGAAAAGTCGCGGACCAATGCACGGTATTCCGGTGCTGCTTAAAGACAATATTGACACGCATGACAAAATGCCCACTACAGGCGGTTCACGTGCACTGGCAAACTCATACCCCCTGAAAGACAGCCATGTAGCCAAAAAGTTACGCGAAGCAGGTGCCGTAATTCTTGGAAAAGCCAGTCTGAGTGAATGGGCAAATTTCAGAGGTTCACTTTCCAGCAGCGGATGGGGAGGTATTCACGGACAGACAAAAAATCCGTATGACCTTACCCGTAATCCGTGCGGCTCCAGTTCAGGTTCGGGGGTTGCAGTTTCGGCAAATCTCTGCATGCTTTCCATCGGCACCGAAACCAATGGTTCTATTGTATGTCCTTCGCACGCCAACGGTATTACCGGCATAAAACCCACCATAGGACTCATCAGCCGTTCGGGTGTCATCCCGATTGCACACACAATGGATTCCCCGGGACCCATGGGACGAACAGTTGCCGATGCGGCAATTTGTCTAAGTGCGCTCACCGGAATTGACAACCTGGATTCCAAAACAGTGGAAAGCGATGGTAAATACCACACCGACTATTCTCAGTTTTTGAGAGCTGACGGTTTAAAAGGCAAAAAAATAGGATTTTTTACCGGAGCTTCGGGTATTCATTATAAGGTTGACAGTATAATGAGCCGGGCCATAGAACTTATTAAAAGCGAAGGTGCTGAGATTGTGGAAATTGACAGAATAAGTGTTCCTGAAGTCAATCACAACGCATTTGAAGTAATGTTGTATGAATTCAAACACGGACTCAACAAATATTTTGAAAGTCTGGGCCCGGATGCACCTGTAAAAAACATTGAGGAACTGATAGAATTTAACAAAGCCGATTCGGTTGAACTGCTCTATTATGACCAGATTTATCTTGAAATGGCTCAGAAAAAGGGTGATCTGAATTCACCTGAATATAAAAAAGCACTTTCAGATCTTATGCTACAAAGCCGTACCAACGGTATTGACAAGGTGATGAACGAGCATCAGCTTGATGCGATTATTGCACCAACCGGCAGTCCGGCATGGAAAACCGACCTTGTAAACGGCGACAATCACCAGTTGGGCACATCGTCACCTTCGGCGCATGCGGGCTATCCCGTCATTTCGCTGCCAATGGGAGCTGTTGACAGCCTGCCTGTGGGTGTTTCGTTTTTCGGCAAAGCCTGGAGCGAACCCGTACTTATTGAAATTGCGTACGCTTTTGAGAAAATCAATCCGCAACGAATTGTGCCAAAATATTTAAATCCTGAATGACAGTGTAATATTAACTCCGGAATAATCGCGCTGATAGGAAATC
>CAZXTX010000471.1:0-2040 GCA_964643695.1 uncultured Mariniphaga sp.
AAAGTGGAATCAGCTTTTTTAAAAGAAGATACTGCAATGTATGACTTAAAATTCAAGACAGACAGAGATATTAAAATAAAAATAGAAGTAGATATTGATCCGCCTCCCGGATTTACAACCGAGCAAAAACTATCCATGATGCCTTTTTCATTTATGACCCGTTGTTTTACACTACCCGATTTATATGCCGGCAAAATGCACGCATTACTGTTTCGAAACTGGAAAAACCGCGTAAAAGGACGAGATTGGTATGATTTCGAATGGTACGTGAGACATAATACGAAACTAAATCTCTCACATTTTCAAATCAGAGCCAAAGAATTTAATGATATGGATATAGACCAGGATATGTTTTCTTCCATGTTAAAAGAAAGAATTGCCAATACGGATATTAATATGGTGAAACGCGATGTACTTCCGTTCGTGCAAAACCCGAAAGAACTGGACATCTGGTCAAATGATTACTTCTTGCTGTTAGCCGACAGAATAAAGTATTTATAAACAGAGTCTTCACACATAAAAATTATATTTTGTCAACAGACATTTCAATGCAGGTAATCAAACATCCTGACAACAACCTGATTTTTTAAAAACTTTTTTTAATTCGGACGCAACCTTTTATGCTCTTTCTGCATCTTATAGTTATATGATAAATAAATAGCAATACTACTATGAAACATAAAAAAGCAATTGTTGTGGGAGCAACATCCGGAATAGGAAGACAGCTTGCAGAGTTATTGGCAGCAAACAATTATGTTGTGGGAATAACCGGAAGAAGGAAAAATCTTCTTGAAAAAATCAAAGCAGAAAAACCGGATTCTTATTTCATTAAGACTTTTGATGTTACAGATTTAAAACAGGTTGGAAAAAATTTAATTGAACTCACAAAAGAGATTGGCGGGCTTGATTTATTAATACTTAGCTCAGGAACCGGTGATTTAAATGAAAATCTGGACTTCGAAATTGAAAAACGAACAATAGAGACAAATGTACTGGGATTTACCTGCATCACGAACTGGGCTTTTAATTTTTTTCAAAAACAAAAATACGGTCACCTGATTGCAATCACTTCCGTGGGCGGATTACGCGGAAGCCGGCACGCACCGGCATACAATGCAACAAAATCTTTTCAAATGAACTACTTGGAAGGATTAAGACAAAAAGCTAAAAAACTTAATTCTGATATTAAAGTGACTGATGTCAGACCGGGATTTGTAAATACAGATATGGCAAAAGGAGAAGGCTTATTCTGGGTGGCTCCGGTCGAAAAAGCTTCACAACAGATTTTCAGGGCAATCAAAAGAAAAAAGGAAATAGTATATATAACCAAACGATGGAGATTAATGGCTTCAATTTTAAAACATTTGCCCAAAAGCATATATGACAAAATGTAACAGACTAATAATACCGATTGGAAATCACCAAATTAAAAATCAAAATTCTGCTTAAAATGAAACAAACAAAACTTTTTCTGCTGACAATGATTTTTGCCTGTTTTTCTTTGGGGCTTACAGCTCAGAACTCATCGCCCAAAGGTGCCTTGGGACTCACATATTCAGGCTTCGGATATAACGATACATATCATAAAAGAGGTATTGACGGTTTAGGCGGATATGACGGCAAAGGATATTTCTCTGCCGGTGTAAGTTATATTCATCCGGTTTTATCTTTCATTGATTTTGAAACGGGCGTTGAATACAGCAAAATGAAATACCGGTTCAGCAACAGTTCTTTAGGCCCTGAAAACAAGCCTTATGATCTGGAAAACAGCCTTGTTACCATTCCTGCAACTGTCAGGTTAAATCTTCTGAGGTATCTTTTTATAAACACCGGCGTTTTACTTGATATGGACCTGAAAAACGATAACAACCTTGAAAATCAGTCAGGCCTTGGCAGTATTTTAGGATTTGGTGCAAAATATGATTTCAAAAATAATCCTTTGGGATTTTTCGTAAACTATTATACCAAATCTCACTCAATTATGTCATTGGATATTTTGGGAAACAATCTGCGAACACGAACTTTCGAAACCGGTTTCAG
>CAZXTX010000472.1:0-2007 GCA_964643695.1 uncultured Mariniphaga sp.
AATATTTTCCATCCTTTATTTCCTGTTCGGTCAATGAATGGGTAAGATAGTCAAGATGAATTTCGTCTGGAAATATCCTGATACATAACTCTTTTTGTGCAGTTAGGTTATCTGTTAAATCCTGAGTTTTGTAAAAATCAATATCATTTTCATTAATCAGATTATGTATCCCTGGAAAAGAAGTCTTTCCAATTCCACTGGAAGATAATTTTGCAGATTGGTCGGAATTGAGTATGTTTTGTATCCCGGGAAAGTTTAACTTGTCAGTATTTTCTTGAGATGAAGAGTAATAACTGCTTTCATGACTTGAATATCGTAATTCATTTCGAGTTATCAGCTCTCTTTTCCAGTCATCTAATAACTCTTTGGTTACATAAAAATCAGCCGCATTTTTAGTTTTGTCAATCAGGTTGAGAATTCCCGGAAAAGGAAATTTCCCTATTTCATCGTAAAGTTCTTTGTTGTAAGATTCCAAAAATGATTTGTATTTTTTATAGTAAATATCTTTACGATTCGAAAAGGTATTTTCTTTATAAATTGGTATAGATTGAAGTGCAGTCCCATAATTAAGAAAAATATCACCTAATGAAAAGTTTTTTACTGCTTTAGCCAATGAAATGATAATGAGATCGAGGCAGATTCTGTACTTATAATTATTTAGAGGAATTATTAAGTTTTCCAGTATATGCTTTTGTAATAAAAATAAATCAATAATGTCATTTGTAGATAAATCATTAGCGTTTTCAACAGCTTTCTTTATTTGTGAGAAATGAGGGGTATAGTTATATTTTTTATTGAATTTCTGATCTATAAATGTCTTTACAAGATTTATTGATAACTCTATAATAAAAAATAGCGAATTGTCAGGTATATTTATTTTAGATTTGTTTTCAGATTGGTCGGAATTGAGTATGTTTTGTATCCCGGGAAAGTTAATCTTGTCTGTACTTGTTGGGAACGAGGAAAAATAACTATTTTTAGAAATTAGAAAAGGTTTATTTTTTATTTCATCAATCCAGTCTTCAAGTAATGCTTTTAATTTATAAAACTCAATCTTATCAATTTGGTATATACTCTGCATTCCAGGGAAGTTCATATTAGTAGTTCCACCTGAAGATTTTCTTTCATCTTTTTTTAAGGTTAATCTGTCGGGAGATATTGAAGTTTTTCGAAGATCATATGTTGAATCTTTATAAATGTCAAGTTCAGGAAGTCTGAATCCGTAACCAGATAAAAAAACATTTGCTAATTTTTTATCATTTACAGATTTAGCCAAAGAACTGATGATTTCACTCAAATAATCTAAATCTTTTTTATTTGGGGTAAGTTTGACTATTAAATTCCTGAACATATCCTTCTGCAACAAAAAAACATCAACATAATCCCTGTCATCCATCAGGTCTGATGTGTCAATAGCCTCTTTTATTTTTGAAAAAAACGGGAAATAGTTATAATCTTTATTGAAATCCTGATTTATTATTTCCTTTATCAATTTAAGGCTTGCATTTAATATTTTGACAAATGAATTTTCTTCTTTATAAACTTGTTGTTTATATCGGAAATGAGTTTCAATTCTTACCGGGAAAAGCAACAGAGGAATTTCATTCTTTATTGGAGATAATATTTTTGAAAATTCAGTTTCTCTGAGTATCTGATTATAATATTGATTCATGATTTTGGTCTTTTTCAGGGTTATTAAATTACAAATAATGACAAATGTTTTCCAAACAGGGTCGGGTCATTTTTTAAGATTTTTGCTGCATCAGCTGCATTGTTTACATTTTTTAAATCTTCTTTTTCTTCAGTATTGTATTCAAAATTCAAATCCTGAACATCTTCTTCAAAGGTCAGAATATATCCGAAATCATTATTTTGGGGTTCTCCTATTAAATCTTCAAATTCTTTCTTAAAACCTACAATATAGACATCATCTTTAATGTAAGCCTGAATTACAGGTAGTATAACTCCCTCGTTTACAACATTTGCGTTTGGATCAAAATCAATTGT
>CAZXTX010000473.1:0-1986 GCA_964643695.1 uncultured Mariniphaga sp.
GGCACATATCCGCGCGTTTCGCGGGGAAGGTGGTAATATATTTCCCAGTAGCTTGTTTTATCGCCCGACCTGCGTATGGCACGGTTTAAATTTCCCGGACCGCAATTATATGCGGCAATGGCAAGATACCAGTCGTTATATGTTTCGTACAAAAAACTCAGATATTTTGCCGCCGCTTCGGTTGAAATAACCGGGTCGCGCCTTTCATCCACAAAACTGGTTATTTCAAGGCCAAACTGACGGGCGGTTCCGTACATGAACTGCCACAAACCGTTTGCACCGGCACGCGACAATGCCTTAGGATTAAGTGCCGATTCAATTATCGGAAGATATTTTAATTCAAGCGGAAGGTTGTATCTATCTAAAACTTCTTCAAAAACAGGAAAATAGTATGCTGACAGACCAAGCATCACCTCAACCAGATTGCGGCGTTTTTCGGTATATAAAATAATTACGTTTTTTACCACTTCATTATACGACAAATCAATAACTTCCTCAATATCCTTTAACCTTGAAATATATACCGAGTCAGGTAAATTTCTTGGAAATTCTCCGGATGAACCGAAATCTGAATTATTTAAATGAAAAAGGTTCTTTATATACCATGAATTCTGGAGGCTGTCCATTTTTGCAGAGAAAATATCATTTAAATTCTCATTGGGAACCGGAGTGCCTTCAAAACTAAGTGAGTCAATAATCGCATCAAACAAAAGAGAATCACCTGATGTGGTAAAAATGGTATCTCTTCTTCCGATTTCATTATCATCCATTCCTGCCGGAATGTTGTCAATATCCTGTAATGCTTCTGCAATCTGTGCTGTTGATGTTTGCACAAAAAATATTATGCCGGCTGATATAATCAGTGTAAATAAAGCTTTCTGCATACTTCAAAATTTTATCCGAAAATTTAAACAATAAACAACATTATTATCAAAATTCATCATTGCCGGTTCCCATTTCATGGAAATATCATCGCTAATATCGAAATTAAAAAGGTGCGCGTCAACACTTGCATCAATTATATTTATTCCGTAAAACCCTACAAAACTGATAATAAGAAGGTCACGGTTACGACGGTAATAATCTTTCTGTCGCGAAAGTGCGGTTTTCAGATTATTAAATTCATTGGGATTATCCAGATTATAGTTTTGCCGCCTGACAGCTTCAATTTTCAGATAATCCTGTGTTTCGGGGTCATCGTCAATAAGGTGCTTGTATCCTGTTTTGAACAACTGAAAATTATCGTTATTCCAGTTGATAAAATAGGCAATTGTTCCGAATCCGATATATATCAGCGGAACCTTCCAGTATTTTTTATTGTACGCCTGCCCCAATCCGGGTAACACGGCAGAATATATCGTGGCTTTTTTTGGGGAATGAACTTTTTCTTCTTCTTTCACAGCAGGCTCCTGAACTACCTGTATGGTATCGGCCTCAATCAGCTGCGCATTTACACCGACTCCCCTCAGGAGTTGTATAAAAATTAAAAAACATATCAAATATATTTTCCTGGTAATCACACTACTCAAATTTTGCCCAAAAATAGAAGTTTCATTTCATGGGGCATCCCACAGATAGTTTTTATTTTGAGTTTTTAATTATTTTAACAATTCTTTCCAGATCTTTTTCAGATTTAAAAGGAATTACAACCTTGCCTCTGCCGTTTTTATTTACTGTAATTCCCACACCGGAGCCAAATAACTTCCCAAAATAATTTTTGAAATTTTTAAATTTCTCGTTTAACTCTTTATTTGCACCCTTATCCTGTAAATTGTCTTTTTCATTCAGGCCGCGAACAATTTCTTCCACCTTCCTTACAGAATATCCATATTTCAGAATCTGACTGTAAATCATCTCCTGAATTTCGGTATCATTTATATTAATAAGCGCACGTGCATGCCCCATTGAAATTTCCTTTTCGCGAAGTGCTTTCTGTATTACGGCAGGTAACTTCAAAAGTCTGAGATAATTCGCAATGGTTGAACG
>CAZXTX010000474.1:0-1984 GCA_964643695.1 uncultured Mariniphaga sp.
CTCTGCAGCAACGGGATATCTTTGGGGCGGTGAGCAAAACTTATATCATGAATAACTGCAAGCTGCGGAGTTTTTGTCCATAACGACAAATAGCCGTCGGGCGAAACAAACAAATCAGCTTTATATTTTTTCAGAATACGCGGAATCTGAAAATTGAACCAGATATAATAGAGGAAAGGATGCCGTGCCTGCGGCCCGATAACAACCGGTGTTACATTTGATGAAAAAACAAACTCTTCCGAAAAAGGACGGTCAAAAATAAATACAAACCGGTGTTCCGGATGAGCTTCCGACAACCTTTTCAGGGTTTCATAAGTAAACCAGCCAATGCCTTCCAGTTTCCCTTTAATAAGTAATCTGGTATTAACTGCAATTATCATATTGTAAACATGAAATTAAAAATAAAAATAGAATATATTTGCAGTATAACATTATTAATCGGACATTAAAAAAACTTAACCGGTATGATATATCATAAAATATTTACAGTCAAATACAAACCCAGTCTGAATTTTTAAAACTGTTTTATTTTTTAATGTTATTTTCATTAATTAAAGGACAAACAACACTTTGAGAAAAAAATTTGTTACAAATCTGTTTCTGTTAATTTTTCTGAATCTGCTGGTTAAACCATTCTGGATTTTGGGAATAGACCGTACAGTGCAAAACATAGTTGGTGACCAGAATTACGGCTTTTATTTCGCACTTTTTAATTTCTCAATAATCCTTAACATTCTGCTTGATATAGGCATAACCAACTACAACAACAGAAATATTTCTCGTTATAATTTTCTGCTTAACAAACACCTCTCAAACATAATAGGCCTGAAGCTGGTTCTCGCAGTTGTGTATGCAGTTTTCAGCCTGATTACGGCTGCAATTATCGGTTACGGCAAAGTTCAGTTTCACCTGTTGTTTTTCCTTATTTTCAATCAGTTCCTCATTTCGTTTACACTTTACTTGCGTTCAAATATTACCGCATTGCAGTTATTCCGCACCGAAAGTTTTCTTTCGGTGCTCGACCGTACATTAATGATTATTATCTGCGGTTTTCTACTGATAAACCAGCCTTTGCGTGAAAGATTCACTATTCAGTGGTTTGTATATTCACAAACAGCAGCTTATGTTCTTACTGCAATCATCACATTTATATTAGTTCTTCAGCAATCGGGAAAAATAATAATCAGATTCAACTTTAAATTTTTTAGAGTTTTCCTGCGAAAATCTTATCCGTATGCAATTCTTATATTGCTTATGGCTCTGTACAACCGCATTGATTCTGTTATGCTTGAACGGATTCTGCCGGGTACAACCGGACATGAGCAGGCCGGTATTTATGCACAGGCTTTCAGGCTGCTTGATGCAGTTTCAATGTTTGGTGCCCTGATTGCAGGATTGCTGCTTCCAATTTTTTCAAAAATGATCAAGCAGCGTGAAAATTTGGGCGGGATGGTTCAGTTATCGTTTACCCTGCTCATTGTTCCTGCAGTAATTGTAGCCGTTTCATCTGTTTTTTATGACGGTGAAATTATGTCGCTGCTGTACCGTTCAAACACCGCTCACTCTTCCAACATTTTGGGAATACTCATGACAGGTTTCATCGGAATTGCCTCAACTTATATTTTTGGAACACTGCTGACCGCAAACGGAAGTATGAGGCAGCTTAACCTAATGGCTCTCACCGGTGTTGTGCTGAATGTTGGCCTTAATCTGATACTTATACCGCGTTTTCAGGCATACGGCTCTGCCTATGCGAGCCTCGTTACCCAACTGTTTACAGGAGCAGCCCAGTTTATTATTGCAGTAAAAATCTTCAGGCTCCGGCCGGGTATGAAATATATAACAAAACTTGCTGCATTTGCCGTAATGGCTGTTACTCTCGCAGTAATAACCAAAAATATGCAGAACTGGGTTCACGGATACTTTTTAATGATTGCCGGCTCACTGATTTTTGCCGTTGTCATTAAATTTTTTAATGTTCGTG
>CAZXTX010000475.1:0-1975 GCA_964643695.1 uncultured Mariniphaga sp.
TTAGTTCGCTGAGTTCATTTTTCTGATAATAGAAAAAGAATTCGCTTTTAGATTCGATCTGCTTTATCAGCTCTATCATATTCCCGTTTTTCAATGTAATATCCAAACGGGTGGTTTGTGAGTAGGTGGAAGCAGCAGCTCCCATCAGGCAGATTAGAAAAACTGTTAACGTTAGTTTCATTTTTAACAGCATTTTTTTCAAATGCCGGTTAAAACCGGCCTGGTTTTTAATTTTATTCATAAATTTACATACTTTTTAAAGATTATTACACTTTGTTTTAATCAAAAATTCAACGGTGGGTATGTGGGGCATATCCGCCGTTTTTTAATAAATTCCGGTTTAGAATTTTGTAAAGTTTTTATTATTTCATAGGCACTAATTGTTTGAAATTGTTATCACATCTTTAGTATCCAGATTACTTTGAAAATCTGCTTTTACCTCCAGAAGGAGGCAAATAGCTTTCATTGACTGATCAACCGGTTTGTTTTTCAGAATGGTTCCTGTAAATCTTATATTTTTCAGTTCATCTTTTGCAAATTTTATCTCCACATTATACCATCGTTCCATCCGGCGTGCAACATCGGCAAGTTTTTCGTCATCAAATTTTATTTCGCCGTTTATCCAGCTTTCATAAAAGGTAGTGTTAACCACATCTGTTTTAATTTTTTCCTTTATATCATCAGGGAGAGTTATCTGTTGCTGTGGCTTTAGTTGTTTTAGCTTTTCGCCTGAGGGGTTATTGATTTGAACAGCACCTTCAATAAGGGTTACCCTGCTGAAATTTTCATCTGAATATGTTTCAGCGGCAAATGTTGTCCCAAGCACTTCTATTTCGTGATTTTTCATTTTTACCCTGAATGGTATTTCTTTCTTTTTAACTTTAAAAAAGGCTTCTCCTATAAGCTCAACCATACGTTCATCTTGTCCGAAACTATTAGTATAACGTAACTTTGTTTCTGAGTTAAGCCAGATGTGCGTACCGTCAGGCAGTGTAATTTCAGACATTTGCCCCGGCGGAACATAAACTTCGCTATAAATAATTGGCAATGTTTGAACAGGTTTATGATAAATCTGAAGAAAAGTTCCGATCCCGAATGCAAATAATATTATGGCTGCATATTTGGTTATGTTCAGATATAATTTTGTTTTTTTACAATCAAGATATTGAGTGATCTTTTGCCAGGATCTGAATGAGGAGCTATAGATCAGAGGTTTTGTTTCAGGCAATTTTTTATGTAAGTTATCAATGCCTTCAAATATTTTGTTGTTTTCAGGATATCTTAAAAGTTTTGTCAGTTCACCTGTTTCATTTTCGTCGGCTTCATTATGGATTTTTGAAGCTGTCAGTTCCCAGATTTTATTTTGTACTGAATCGCTCATTTACTATTTTTTTGTTGTAAAGAACGGCCGAATTAATCAACCGTCCTTTTATATCTAAACTAATACTGTGAACAACCGGGTGTAGTTTTATCGGTTGTATATTATATAAGACGTAAAAAGTGATGGGAGAGGGTGACAAGAATGAAGAAAACTTTTATAGTGTTCTATTTCTGATAATTAAAAATAAATTAAAACTTTTTGGGTCCAACATTTCCCTAAGCCGCTTGTAAGCCCTGCCCATCTGGGTTTTTACTGTGTTTTTTGATATGTTGAGTTTATCTGCAATTTCGTTATAGGTCATATTTTCAAAAACAGCAAGCTCAAGTATTTTACGGCACTGTAACGGCAGTTTTTTTATTGCCATATAAAGCTCTGCAAATTGTTTTTGGTCATCAAGAAATTTCTCATCGTCAGGTAACATAAAATCTCTGGTAATCGGCTCGGTTAATGGCTTTTTTTTACGTGAATAATCAATAATGTTGTTTCGAAGAATTATATATAAATAGTATTTAAGAGATACTTCAATTTCAATTTTTTTTCGGTCTTCCCACAATTTTATAAAACAGTCGGAAACAATTTCTTCGGCAAGAGCCG
>CAZXTX010000476.1:0-1959 GCA_964643695.1 uncultured Mariniphaga sp.
TAGAGTGGGATCAGGCATTTGCACTCACCGAGGGGCGTGAAGTTTCAAATCCGCAGCCGTTTTATTACGCAAAAATTCATAACAGCATCGCACCGTTTACCGACGGGTTCCTATCCTATTCAGACGGAGTGCATGACGATGTGAACAAAATAGTTTTCAGTCAGTTAGGCTGGAATCCTGAAAAATACGTTCAAAAAATTATTGAAGAATATACCAACTTTTTCTTCGGCCCTGTTGCAGCAAATCCGGCAATGCACGGAATTCTTGCACTGGAACGCAACTGGACAGGCCCGATTGAAGAGAATGGCGGAATTGAAGCTACCTACCAATTCTGGCAAAACCTGGAGGCAAAACATCCGGAACTGAAAAACAACTGGCGCTGGCAAATGCTGCTCCTGCGCTGCTATTACGACACCTACACCGCCAAAAGGAAACTGTATGAAACAGACCTCGAGAAAAAGGCTAATCTGGTTTTATTGAAAGCTGCTGAAGCCGGTTCCGAAAAAGTAATGAACGAAGCATTGCAGATTGTAAATGAAGCAGATACCAAGCCTGTATATCCACAGTTAAGACAAAGGGTTGTTGACCTTTGCGAAGATATGTGGCAGTCAATCGGGTTGCAAACCAGTGTGGAAAAACATCATGCGAAAAACCCGGAAAGAGGTGCAATCCTCGACTTCCTCGACTATCCGCTCAACAACCGCTGGTGGCTCGAAGACCAGTTTGCGGAAATCCGTAAAATGGGAACCGAACAGGAAAAAGTGGAACGCCTGAATATAATTGCAACCTGGGAAAACCCCGGACCGGGAAGTTATTACGACAATATTTCAAATATTTCGCAGCAGCCGCATGTAAAAACAAGCTCATACGATGCCACCGATGTTGCATGGTGGGATCAGGGAATGAGCAGAAAGCGACTTTCAACACAGCTGTTTCAGAATTTTCCGATACTTGAGTATGAAGACCTCGACCCCGAAGGAAAATATTATATCAGAATTGCCGGTGAAGGCGATGCTTTAATACGGATAAACGGTGAGCGCATAAGACCGGAAGTTTACAACAAAGGACTGGAAGAGTTCAAACTGTTTCCTATCGGGCGCAAATTTGTAAAAAGCGGAAAAATAACGGTTACCTTTGATGAGCCGGAAGAGTCACACCTCAACTGGCGTGAAAAATCGAAAGTTTCCGATATCTGGCTGCTGAAAGAGTAAATCACCAATAAGTAACTTCATAAAGCCGTTGCTGTGCAGGTAAGAAAAAGTACAATCAGTTTTATAACTGTAATCCTGATGATATTTTGCACCGGTTCCTGTAAAAAGGATACTCAGAATGCAGGACCTCAGAAATACCTTCAGGAAATTAAAACCGATATAAAACTGCCTGAAAAAGCCGGTAAAAACGTGGTAAAGCTGCTTGCATCGGAAAATGGCATTGTGGCAATCACCGAAAACGGCATTTATCTGTACAGCAACGGCAAATGGAGTTTAATAACAACCGGTTCCGGCCTGAAAACCGGAACCCTAAATACAAAAGGTGAAATATGGGTGGCATCTGCAAAAGAAATTATCTCTGAAAACTTGCAAGACCACATTTTTTTGCTTGATTTTGCAAAAAACGATACCATTTTATCACTTCTGTGGGAAGATGAGCAAACTTTGCTGGTGGGAACAACCGGTGGATTACTGAGCTATTCCGGTGAGTGGGAGGCAATCCCTTTCACCTCGGGTAAGCGGATAAATGATATTGCAAAGGACAAAAGCAACTGTGTCTGGCTTGCAACCAATGACGGGTTACTGAAAAGAGAGGCCGGCACATGGCAGAACCTTGACAGCAAACTGATGTCACAGGGCATGAAACGGACTTATTTCTCGCTTAAAAGCAACCCGGAAAATGAAGAACTTATATTTGGCGGACTTTACGCCGTGGGAGCAATTGCGGCAAACGGAAACCACTGGATAT
>CAZXTX010000477.1:0-1947 GCA_964643695.1 uncultured Mariniphaga sp.
GAATTCCTGTTCCCGACGACGGACTCGAACTCCAGTAGCTTCGCTGGGGATCATGCTCCTTCACCACTTTTGGCAAAGTTTCATGAAAAATATCTTCATATGCTTTCCAAACTTTTTCGGAAACATCACCGCCCTGCCTTTCGGCTAATCCTTTCCATCCCCAGGTATTCCAGGCTGTAAGTATTTCGTTGTTGCCACACCAGAGTGCAATGGAGGGGTGGTTTCGCAGCCGTTTTACATTATCGGTTGCTTCATGTCTTATGCTTTCAAGGAAATGCTCATCATTTGGAAACATGGCACAGGCAAACATGAAATCCTGCCACACTAAAATTCCGTTTTCGTCACACAGGTCGTAAAAAATATCTTCTTCGTAAATTCCGCCGCCCCAGATGCGCAACATGTTCATATTGGAACTTTGTGCGGTTCTTATCATTGTGCGGTAATTTTCTTCGGTTACCCTCGGCAAAAAGATGTCATTCGGAATTATGTTGGCTCCTTTCATAAATACCGGATGGCCGTTCAGTTTAAAATAGAACGAAGTGCCGTGTTCATCGGCTTCACGAACCAGTTCCAGTGTTCTTATTCCGATTCGGGCGGATTTGGAATTTTTGCGTTGTCCGGTTTCAATTTCACCTGTAATTGTGTAAAGATTTGCTTTACCCAGACCGTTTGTCCACCACAGTTTAGGATTTGCAATTTCAAAATCGGCTTTACAGAGATTGATACCTTCATGCAGGTTAACTTCCGTTTCAGCTAAAACAATATCTCCATTTTTAACGGTGAGGTTGGCTTTTTTTCTCTTTACCGATTCAATTTCAAAAACGGCGGTAAAAGTTGCTTTTTCCTTTAAAACTTCATTCTGAACAATCTGGAGGTTTTTGATGTGAGCATCGTCCCATGCAACTATTGATACCGACCTCCATATTCCGCTGGTTACCAAACGCGGCCCCCAGTCCCATCCGTAGTGATAACCGGCTTTACGGGTATAAATACTGACTCTTTTTCCTCCTTCCACCTCGCCTCTTTCAGCCTGGTCGTTTTCTGCACCCGGATATACAAATCCGTTGGCATCATATCTTTTCAATCCCTCTTTAATTGGTGAGTGAAAAATAATTTTTAGTTCGTTCTCACCGTTTCTAAGTATCCCTTTTACGTCAGCCTGCCATTCACGAAACATATTGTCAGCCTGTAAAACCTGTTTGCCGTTTAAGAACACATCGGCATAAGTATCCAGTCCTTTAAAGTCAAGTTCAATACGGTCGCGATGCAGTATTGAATCATTTATGCTGAAAGTTGTGCGGTATTCCCAGTCGGTTTTGTCAATCCACTGCACATCAAGTTCGTTAAGTCTGTAATACGGGTCATCAATAATACCATTGTTCATAAGGTCGGTATGTACAGTTCCGGGAACTGTTGCAGGCAGCCATTTTTCTTCACCTGCCTGACGGAAATTCCAGCCGGTTTTAATCTCTTTTTTTATTATAAGGTTGACATCTGTTGTTTTTTGATTGCAACCCCATGAAGATAACAGAGAGAGAATTGCAGTGAAAAAGACGAAAATATAATTCTTCATGGTTATATTTTTCAGATGAAACTTTTAATTCAAACTTGAATTAGATAAAACCATTAATATAACGAATTTATTGTTTCAGTATTTATTTTTAACGATTATCAAAGTTTATTTTCGGTTTTTTATGAAATTAAAAAACCCGGAAAAACTCTCTTCCGGGCTTGATATGATTTTTTCTTTTCAGAATATTTATTCTCCTCTTACTGCTGCAACTCCCGGAAGTACTTTTCCTTCAAGATACTCGAGGAGTGCACCGCCTGCGGTTGAGATGTATGACAATCTGTCGGCAAGATTAAACTTATTCACGCATGCCACCGAGTCGCCGCCTCCTACTAATGAGAAAGCACCTTTTTCAGTTGCTTTTACAATTGCATCGC
>CAZXTX010000478.1:0-1942 GCA_964643695.1 uncultured Mariniphaga sp.
GCGGCCACACGCCTTTCGCCCTCCATTATTTCTTTGGGAATTCCAATTATCATTTCACAAATTTTTAAATTTTCAGAACAAAAATAAGAAGCTTTACGTTGTGAAAATATGATAAATATTAACTTTTCACAACTGTTATTTATTTAAAATCAGACAAATGAAACCGCACCAACAATTTGAAAGTTAATTTTTTAATAACATAATGATTTAAAAAAATTAGCAGGTGTTTGTTTTCATTTTGTTACTTGTATATTTGCTAACTTATAAAAAAATTAACATGCCACAAGTTTCAAAACGAGGAAGGGCAATGCCCGATTCACCCATTCGCAAACTTTCCCCGCTTGCCAATAAAGCAAAAAGCCGGGGTATAAAAGTTTATCATCTGAATATAGGGCAACCCGATTTGCCCACTCCTCCGGAAGCTTTGGAAGCGATTAGAAATATTGACCGAACCATTCTTGAATACACACCAAGTGAAGGAATCCGCTCATTGCGTGAGAAACTGGCTGAGTATTACCATAAATTCTCAATAAATGTATCTGCTGATGATATAATTGTTACCACAGGCGGCAGCGAAGCAGTTACTTTTGCATTTATGAGCTGTCTCGACCCCGGTGACGAAATAATTATTCCCGAACCTGCCTATGCCAATTACGAGGCATTTGCAATTGTTTCGGGTGCAGTAATTAAATCCATTGCCGCAAGCATTGACGACGGTTTTGCACTGCCTCCCGTTGAAGAATTTGAAAAACTCATTACTCCCAAAACCAAGGGAATAATGATTTGCAATCCGAACAATCCCACCGGATACCTTTATACCCGTGAGGAGATGAATAAAATTCGAGATTTGGTTAAGAAATACGGATTATATCTTTTCTCTGATGAAGTTTACCGTGAATTTTGCTATACCGGTTCACCATATATTTCAGCATTTCATCTTGAAGGAATAGAACAAAATGTGGTTCTTATTGACTCGGTATCGAAACGTTACAGTGAATGCGGATTACGCATCGGGGCACTTATTACAAAAAACAAGGATGTAAAACACAATGTGATGAAGTTTTGCCAGGCAAGGCTGAGCCCGCCCCTTCTCGGGCAAATAGCCGCCGAGGCTTCACTTGATGCAGACCCGGAATATATGCTGAGTCATTACAACGAATATGTAAACCGTCGCAAATTCCTTATCGACGGACTGAATCGCATTGAAGGAGTCTATTCGCCAATTCCTATGGGTGCTTTCTATACGGTTGCCCGCCTTCCGGTTGACAATTCCGATAAATTTTGCTCATGGCTGCTTTCTGATTTTCAGTATGAAAACCAAACCCTTTTCCTGGCCCCTGCATCCGGGTTTTATACAGCTTCTGACAAGGGAATTGACGAAGTGCGTATTGCCTATGTTCTCAATAAAAGCGATCTGGCAGTATGCCTGAAAATCCTGGATGAGGCACTGAAAGTTTATCCCGGAAGTAAAGTCAGAAGAAAGGTGGAAAGCACTGAAAATGTTTGATTCGCTTCTGTTGAAAGTCAGGACTGGTTATCCAATACTAACTGATATACAGATAGTGTAGGAAATTAAGTATATTTGCAAAAAGCATATCAGAATGATTATAAATAATTTATCATTTACAGCCGTTTTTGTAGAAGAACCCGAAGGTGGTTATTCTGCCTATGTAGAAGAAATTCCGGGAGCCAATTCACAGGGAGAAACGCTGGAAGAAGCAAAAGAAAATCTGAAAGAGGCTGTTCAACTGGTACTGAAATCAAATAAAATTTTATCACAAAAAAATGTATTAAAGGGAACGAGAAAGCACAAGGAGTCCTTACATTTTCATGAATGAAAAGAACCAAACTCATAAAACATCTGACAAAAAACGGATACCATTTATTACGGAAAGGCGGAAAGCACAGCATATTCTATAATCCGGTCACAAATAAAGTTTCG
>CAZXTX010000479.1:0-1939 GCA_964643695.1 uncultured Mariniphaga sp.
ACGGAATAACTAATTTCAGGGAACTGCAATCAGTAATGCGTGATGAATAAACAATATTAGGCTGGCATTCTGCAAGTAAAAAAGTCCCTGAGGGTTGCGAAGTTTTCCTAAGGATTTGGGTATCAGTATGGTTATTTATGGATATTAGGTTGATAATTGATAATTGACAGTTGACAATTGACAATTTTTTAATAGTAAAAGTCACATTCCGGCGATAGCGGCAGAGCCGCGAAATATTTGTAGAATCAGAATTGCAAAATAAATCGGAGGTACAGATGGAACATTCCGGTTTATCGGAAGTACCGAAATATTGTTTTTAACCACAGACCTGTTCTCTGCAGACGGGGATCACAAAAGAGTCACAAAGCTCCACAGAGATTGCTTCAGCCATACCGTGACATTGGATTGGAACCGCAAAAATTTTATTTATTCTTAGTCTCCTGCCATTAGACTGATAAATGTGTCTTCCAGTCTATAAATCTTGATACTCGGTACTATTAATCATCATTGCAAGGGTTATCAGACCAACCATTATTTTTCGACTCTGAAAATATATGTATTTACAAATTAAAAACTTAAATTTATGACAAATTTAAACCAACACTTTAAAAATGTCAAAGAGACAAATTTATTATCAAAGGCAGATTTCAGGAGAAATTGAGCGGCTTTCGTCATATTATCCGGTAATTGTTATTACAGGCCCGAGGCAATCGGGAAAAACAACTTTGTGCCGAAAACAGTTTCCTGATTATCATTATGCGAATATGGAAAACCTGAGTCTTAGAGAACAGGTTTTAGCTTCACCGGAAGCTTTTATTGCACAATATCACAAAGGTTTAATCATTGATGAAGTGCAAAATGTACCCGAATTACTTTCATATATTCAGGTGGTGGCCGATGAAAAAAAGGACAGCCACATTGTACTTACCGGAAGCAATAATTTTACTTTGCTGCAAAGTATAACCCAGTCGCTGGCAGGCAGGGCATCGGTTTTGACACTTCTCCCGCTGTCATTGTCTGAAATCGGAAATTTATATCAAAAATCAACCGATTCATTAATACTGAACGGCGGATATCCTGCCATTTGGGGAGAGCAGATTCCCGTCGCTGATGTTTGTCAGAATTATTATAACACATATGTTGAACGTGATATCCGGCAAATATTGAATATTAAGAATCTGATACAATTTCAGGCGTTTATTAAATTATGTGCAGGCAGAACAGGTTCTGTTTTTAATGCTTCCGCTCTGTCGGGTGAGGTGGGGGTGTCTGTACCTACCATTCAGGAGTGGCTGAGTGTTCTGGAAGCCTCATACATATTGTTCCGTTTACCGCCGTTTTTTAGAAGCATGGGCAAACGACTTATAAAATCACCTAAAATTTATTTTTACGATACTGCGCTGTTATGCTATCTGCTTGGAATTGAAAATGAAAGGCATCTGGAACTGCATCCGCTGCGCGGTAATATTTTTGAAAATATGGTTGTTTTGGAATTTTACAAAAATACATTTAACCGGGGAAAGATGCCACAGTTCTATTTTTACCGCGACCAGTCACAAAACGAGGTGGATTTAATAGAAGAAAAAGGCATGAATTTATTTGCTTATGAAATAAAATCAGCAAAATCATTTACCAGGAGCTTTCTTTCAAATCTTAATTATATCAGAAAAGTTGCTGGTGACAATGTGAAACTTACTCAACTGATTTATGACGGAAAAGAAGGTATAAAAAGTACACATAACGGAATAACTAATTTCAGGGAACTGCAATCAGTAATGCGTGATGAATAAACAATTTTAGGCTGGCATTCTGCAAGTAAGAAAGTCCCTGAGGGTTGCGAAGTTCCCTCAGTGTCTGGGTATTGGTGTGGTTATTTGTGGATATTAGGTTGATAATTGACAGTTGACAATTGACAATGAAAAGTTTTTTGTAACAGTGG
>CAZXTX010000480.1:0-1915 GCA_964643695.1 uncultured Mariniphaga sp.
TGACAACGTCAAAAAAATGTTTAAGAAACTAAATGACTTTATAATATGATTTCAAAACAGTCTCTTAGCTGATTCCTTTATCTGCAAAAATTAACATTAGCAAATTTATTCGGCATAATTGTCTGAGTGGTTGCAATTTGTGTTATCATGTTTGTTAGTTTGCAATAAGTCCCGGACACCTGAATATTTCTTCGGTTTTCCTTTTGGTTGTTTTTTCCTTTATAAAGTTTTAACTTTGTACAGAATTTATTATGCAATGGGGGTGCCTCAATATAAGGGCTGAGATTATACCCACGGAACCTGATCCGGATAATGCCGGCGAAGGGAGGGCGAAAAGGGAATTTCCCACTCCATTGGTTAGTTTTTAACCAAAAAATCAGAAGATGAAACGTATAAGTATCTGGCTGCTTTGTCAGTTGCTGATATTTTCGGCAACAGGGCAGCATAAATTAAACGGTATTGTTACCGGTGACGGGGAACCGCTGCCCGGTGCAAGTGTGATAATTGAAAACTCGTTTTTCGGGGTGTCGGCAAAAAGTGACGGCAGCTTTGAGTTCAACAATCTGAAAGCCGGTGAATACAGATTGACAGCATCATTTATCGGCTATGAGAATCAAACAGTAAAGGTGGAAATACCTGCCGGAGAAACTTTGGTTTTTAATCTTGAAGAAGCTTCGATTGTTACAGAAGAGGTTCTTGTTTCGGCCACGCGTGCAAAAAGCAAAACTCCGGTGGCATATAATAATCTGACAGCAGAGGATATCTCTTCCAAAAATATGGGACAGGATATTCCGTATCTATTGCAGCTGACACCTTCGTTTGTTGCAACATCCGATGCCGGTGCAGGTGTGGGGTATTCCTATTTCAGGATAAGGGGAACTGACATGAACCGCATAAACGTAACTGTTAACGGTATTCCGCTGAATGACCCCGAATCGCACGGAACATGGTTTGTTGACCAGCCCGACCTGGCTTCGTCACTTGAAAACGCACAGATTCAGAGAGGTGTGGGAACATCGGTAAACGGTGCGGCAGCATTCGGGGCATCAATAAATCTTCAGACTAACTTGCTGAGAAAAAAACCATATGCTGATTATAAAACTTCAGCCGGCTCATTCAATACTTTTAAAAATACCGTATCGGCAGGCACAGGGTTGATAAATGAGCGGTTCTCTTTCGATGCAAGATTATCGAAAGTTACATCCGACGGATTTGTTGACAGGTCATTTTCCGATCTGAAATCCTTTTTTGTAACCGGAGGTTATTATTCGGGAAATACGGTACTGAAAGCAAATATTTTTTCCGGTATCCAGACAACATATCAGTCGTGGAATGGTGTGCCGTCAGTCAGACTCAACAATGACATGGAGGGAATGATGCTGTACGAAACGCATGGATTATACACTGCCGGGCAAACTCGCGAAATGATTGAGTCAAACAGCAGAACCTATAATTTATACACCTATAAAAATCAGATTGATTATTATCAGCAGGATCATTATCAGCTGCACCTGACTCACAAATTTAACCGAAGCCTGCATCTTAATATTTCCGGATTTTATATAAGGGGTAAGGGATATTATGAAAATTACCGGTATAACCGGAAACCTGAAAATTATCGGCTGCCTGAGATAATTGTTGAAGGAGAAACTGTTAAAAGGATTGATTTAATTGACCGTAAATGGCTTGACAATCATTTTTACGGTTCAACCTATTCACTGAATTATCAGAAAGGCAAAAGCGATTTGATTGTTGGCGGCGGATACAACAAATATGACGGCGGGCATTACGGGAATGTTCTTTGGACACAATATTCGGCTAATATTTCACCAGATCACGAATGGTATAAAAACGACGGGATTAAAAAAGATTTCAACCTGTTTGTAAAATATAATTTTCAGTTGTCGGAAGAGTT
>CAZXTX010000481.1:0-1909 GCA_964643695.1 uncultured Mariniphaga sp.
GCCATCCTTCACGGCAGGTTCTTCTGAAAAGGCAGATAAACTTCAGCACTTCCTGCTGTATTGAGAAGTATCAAATGCTTTTTAAAGGTTATACCGAATGGAAAAATATAATAGGCCAATTATCGCTCTACTCAATTGTTCTAAATATTTTATCTATCGGCATAAATTCACAAAACAGTTTGGACTATTTTGTAAATACAATTCGTATAACTTCGCGATAAGCGAAAGAATCAGAAATATAGTAAAGAAAAAACCTGTCAGCCGTCAGGGGGGTGTACCTGGCTATTGAGTTATGTCTGGAAAGTGGTTTATCCCAAGTTAAGTTTTGTTCCCGTGAAACGAGCATTACTAAAATAACGAGTTCCATCAAATACTTTTAAAAATTAACAATTTTAATGAGATGAAAACCTGCTGGTAAAAACATTCAGTTACTGGTACAAAAAGTACAAAAAGGAAAAAGGACTTTCGGCTGATAAAGGTAAAGAAACTCCCGACACATTTATTCCTGTGGAAGTTTCTGGCAACAGAACGACAACCATCAGAAACGAAGGTTATAGACGAATAGAAGTGTTTTTTCCCAACGGGGGTCAGGTGAGCTGTCCGGTTGGAATTGGTACCAGTCAGTTGAAAAGTCTTATAAACTTTTAACTCATGTTTGCCCTATCATCCGAGAAACGTTTTTATCCGGTATATTTCACTCACCCTGCTTGATGGCGAAGGGCAGAGGAAATTGAAATGGATTTGCAAAAGTTATAGTTTACCCTTGGTTTTTGAACAAAGGCGGGCAATGTAATCGTAACCCGAAGGGTTCAATAATAATAACCGCAGGTATAACCTGCACATGCAACAAAAACATTAAACCGGAACCCTGTATGGAATTCAATAACAGTTGTTTAATCCGCTATTTTAAACACAAAATTAATTGCTATCTTTGGGTTCAATAAATTTTGCTACAATGAACGAGATTATATTTATTGTGAAAGAATCACCTGAGGGAGGGTATGAAGGGAGGGCTTTGGAATACTCCATTTTTGTAGAAGGAAATACTTACGAAGAGATTAAAGAAAACATCAGGGACGCAATTCATTGTCATTTTGAAGAGGATTTCCCAAAGATTGTCCGAATATATTTTACAAAAGAAGAGATTTTTGCTGCATGAAAAAAATCCCGCGCAACATTACCGGTTCTGAATTATCCAAAATGGTGGAAAGGTTTGGTTATCAGGTTACCCGGCAAACCGGGAGCCACATGCGGCTTACAACAAAAGAAAATGGAACTCATCACATCACGGTACCAAATCATAATCCTCTGAAAATTGGGACACTTTCTAATATTCTGTCAGATATAGCCAACCATTTTGGGATATCGAAAAAGGAGATTCTGGAATTACTGTTTTGATTTTTTATTTTCATTATTTTAGGTATAATACTAAAATGAGTTATTTTCGAGACCAAATATTTGATAAAAAAATGTAATCATATCCACAGATTGACATTACAGATTTTTTGGTTGTGTTTCTGGATTGTTCACAAATAAAAAGTTCAACTTCTTTTAAGGTTTTGAAAATTCTGTTGGTAAAGTTCCTTTTAATCTTTTGCCACATTCTTTCTGCCGGGTTCAATTCCGGACTGTAAGGAGGAAGAAATATCAGGACTATGTTTTTGGGGATTTCTAATCTTTTGGCTTTATGAAAAGCACCATTATCCAGAACAACAACCTTAAATTCCTCCGGCTTATTATTGCTGAATTCATTCAGAAATATCTGAAAACAATTTGTGTTACAATAGGGTAAATTAACCCGAATTATGCAATAGGATTAAATTTTCTTCTGTAATTGACTATTTTTGTTTTAGCTAATGCTTATTTGATTTTCACCATTATGGTTAATCTTCCCATAGAGTATAGTGAC
>CAZXTX010000482.1:0-1904 GCA_964643695.1 uncultured Mariniphaga sp.
AGTAACTTCCCTGCCGTTAATTTTGCTAAAAATATGGCTGATTCCCTGAAAGATAATTTTGTGAAATTTAACTGGTACTCTGATAATGAGATTTTTGTTACCGGTTATTCATGGATTGATGGAAAGTATGTTTCGGGAGATATGTTTCTGAAGATGGTTTCAGAAAACTCAAAAGAGTTTGGCCGGTTTAGCCGATTTTCCAAAAAGCTGAACGGTCAATTTGCGATTGTCGTTTACAGGAATAATGAAAAATGGGTTGTTTGCAGTCATACATGGAGTTATCCGGTTTTTTACAGTTTCAGAAACCAAAATGTGTTTTTAAGCGATAACCCCGATAAATTGCTTGACAAAGGTGTTAAGCCTGATTCTGAGCCGTTTTCAAAACTTTATTTTTTGAATTTTGGAGTTACGCCCGGAAGCCTGACACTTGATAAAAATATCTTTCAGGTTTTGCCGGGAGAGCTGATCAGATTTCAGGATGGAGAAAAAGAGAGTTACCGGATTTATCCGCCTTTTGAAAGCAGCGCATCATCTGAAACCGTTCAGGCTGACAGTGCAGACTTGTATATGCTGCTGAAAAATGTCTTTGAAAAATACTCAGTTTACTTAAAAGACAGACAGGTTTTGCTGCCGCTTACACGTGGATATGATTCAAGACTTCTGGCATGTTTGCTGAAGGAGGCAGGCCACAAAAACATTATTTGCGCCACATGGGGAAGAGCCGACAGCGATGAAAGGACAACTGCTGAAAAGGTGGCCGGAAAGCTTGGATTCAGATATGTTTTTGTCGATTATTCAAAAGAGGTTGCAGAAGATTTTCCGCATAGTGAGCAGTTTAAAGATTATGTCAGTTATTCGGCACACCTTTCGTCAATGCCGTTTTTACAGGATTATTTTGCTGTTCATTCACTGAAAACTAAAAGAATTATTGATGAAGATACCGTTATACTCCCCGGGCATCCGGGCGATTTGCTGAGAGGTTCGCATCTTGATATTAAAATGGATGATGGAAATGTAGAATATATGATTTCGAAAATCATTTCCGGCTTTGGGAGTTCATATCCCTTTACTTCAGCAGAAAAAAAACAGATTCGGGAATTTATTGGCGGGACATTTTTTAGTAATGGCAAGGTGCCGGCGTATGAAAACTTTAATATCTGGGACTATCAGGAGAGGCAATGCAAGTTTATCGGAAATTCGGCACTGGTATTTTCTTTTTTCGGAATGGAACATCTGATGCCGCTTTTCGACACGGATTTGTTTCATTTTTTCGGACAGGTTTCATTTAAGCAAAAGATAGGGGCACGGCTTTACAATCAGACATTGGAAAACCTGTTTTTTAAAAAACATGATGTTGCCTTCGATTTGAAAGCATACAATTCAACCGGCTTTATATTTAAACCTGTTAAAGAAAAAATCATCAGAGCACTTCCCGGCTTTTTAAAGAAACTGTATTATCCGCTGAAAGATGAGATTTTTTATCGTGAGATAACCGGAGTTTTGAAGGAATCGGGAAAATCATTCGTTTTTAAAAATCCCTATAAACCAGCAAATTACAACAGTTATATAAAACAGTGGTATTTGCAATATTTAGATAAAAACGTAAAATAAATTTTGTGAGCGGATAATGGTGTTTGTTTTTTTCATTTTTCAGTTATATTTGCTCAAAACCTGACAAATGATGCAACTAAAAGGATGGGGCAGATATTTGCTTTTAATTACCGGGGGAATATTTCTGATTTTTCTGCTATGGTATTTTCGTGTAATTTTAACCTACGTTCTCATATCCGTTGTTCTTGCATTTTTGGGTAGGCCGCTGGTGAAGTGGCTGTCAATGGTTAAGTACAAGAAATTCAGGATTCCGTCTGCCATGGCAGCATTTATTGCACTAATTGTTATCTGGA
>CAZXTX010000483.1:0-1902 GCA_964643695.1 uncultured Mariniphaga sp.
TATGCATGGGTATTCAAAATTGAAAACGCATTATAAATTTTTAAATATTATGAACAAAGCAAAACAATTTGTTGAAAAACATCAACTTACGGCAGCCAGTCTTAATACCAAAGAACTGGTGGATTCTTTTATTTCGGAAATGGATGCAGGTCTTGCAGGACAAGCCAGTTCACTAATTATGATTCCGACATACATTGAAGCAGACAGGGAGTTAAAGCCCAATGAACCGGTAATTGCAATTGATGCAGGCGGTACAAATTTCCGTACGGCTAAAATGTATTTTGATGAAAACATGAAGTTAGTTACCGAAAACCTGAAAAACAGGGAAATGCCGGCTGTGAAGGAAGAACTCGGGAAAGAGGAGTTTTTCAAAGTAATGGCAGGTTATCTTGAAGAGTATAAAAATGATTCTGAAAAGATAGGTTTCTGCTTTTCGTATGCGGTAGAAATTTTTCCCAACAAGGATGGTAAACTGCTGGAATGGAGCAAGGAAATAAAAGCCCCGACGGTTATTGGTGAAATAGTTGGTGAAAGTACACTTAAAGCTTTGGGAACTCCGAATAAGAAGATGGTGCTTCTTAATGACACGGTGGCAACACTGCTTGCCGGTAAAGCTGCCACAGCCGGAAAAGTTTATGATACCTATATCGGTTTTATTCTTGGAACGGGAACAAACACCTGTTACATTGAGCTTAATAAGAATATTACCAAAACACCTGATTTGAACTTAAACGGAAGTCAGATTATCAATATCGAATCGGGTAATTTCGGAAAAGTTCCGCAAACCGATGTTGACAAATTATTTGACAGCCAGACTAAAAATCCGGGCAGATACTTTTTTGAAAAAATGTTTGCAGGCGGATATTTTGGCGGACTTTGTACAACAGCTTTAAAAGTAGCAGCTGAAGAAGGCGTTTTCAGTGATGAATCAAAAAACAATCTGAAAGATATGCAGGAACTTACCTCAGAAGAGGTAAACAAATTTGTCAGCGGTATTGATTTGAGCGAAAATGTACTTTCCGAACTGCTTGTTACGGATGAGGATAAAGCTCTGGCAACTGAAATAGTCGATTCAATAATTGAACGTGCCGCCAAACTGGTAGCTGCCAATTTAGGTGCTGTTATTCTTAAAACTGGCAAAGCTAAATCTGCCGACAAACCGGTATTGATGACCATTGAAGGTACTACATTTTACAAACTGAAAAATTTCCAGAAAATGTTTGAAGAGTTTCTGCAGGAATTCCTGTCGGGAGACAACAAGCGTTATTATGAAATTATTGAAGTTAAGAATTCAAGTCTGGTTGGCGCAGCAATTGCAGGAATAGTAAATTAGATTTATTAAATTACAAATAAGATATAACCCCGGCAGAAGTATTGATTTGCCGGGGTTTTTCTATTTTACAATATTTCCTTCAACTCAGATTTTTTGTTATTTCGAGTAGATTATCATAAATTTCAGGACGGGTAATCAGCAGTTCATTATTCTCCTCATTCCATGATTTCCCCTGCCAGTTTGAGAAAACGGCACCTGCCTCGGTTGCAATAACCACTCCTGCAGCAAAATCCCAAAGTGCATCACCCGAACATATAAAACCGTCAATTGCACCGGTTGCCACATAACAAAGCTCAAGGGCAGTTGCCCCGGGTTTCAGAATGTCATAATCAACAGCCAGCCTGCTTGTCATCTGAATAAATTTGTTTCGGTCAGTCACACTGTAACCGTGATTTAGACAAATGCAGGGCGTAAAACCTTTTTGCAGCGGTGAAATAGAAATCTTTTCTCCATTGCAGAATGCTCCTTCACCTTTTACTGCATAATATTCATTCCCGGAAATCGGATCAATAATAACTCCCGCTATGAAATCATTTTCATCCATCAATCCGACTGATACTGCAAAAAAT
>CAZXTX010000484.1:0-1879 GCA_964643695.1 uncultured Mariniphaga sp.
AAAACCTTGATATAATCATCCATAAATCCGATAAGCCCGAGAAATGCGGTTGTTATCAGCATCAGCAGAATATAAACGTTGTCGAGGCGGGCAAAAAGCAAAGTAGGAACTATAATGGCAAGTAAAATAATAATACCTCCCATTGTAGGAGTTCCTTTTTTTTCAATCTGCCCTTCCAGACCAAGGTCACGCACCTCTTCACCTATCTGCTTCTCGTGCAAAATGCGTATCATTTTTTTACCGAGAGTGGTTGTGATAAAAAGAGAAAGAATAACCGCAGCTGCCGAACGGAACGAGATATACTGAAACATTCCTATTCCGGGAATATCGGTATTTGCAAGCCATTCATACAAGTGATAAAACATATCTATTCCGTTATATTAATCAATACCAAAACATTTTTTTACCTCTTCCACATCATCAAAATGATGTCTTACTCCGTTTACTTCCTGATAATTCTCATGACCTTTGCCGGCAATAAGAATTATATCGCCCGGAACGGCCATCAGCACCGCAGTTTTAATTGCTTCCCCTCTTTTCTCTATTGAAACCACCCTGTTTTTCCATTTTTGCTCCACCCCTTTTTCCATATCACGAATAATCTGTGCGGGGTCTTCGGTTCTCGGATTATCAGAAGTGAGAATTACCCTGTCACTTGCTGATGCGGCCTCAAAAGCCATTTCCGGCCTTTTTGTTTTATCGCGGTCGCCCCCGGCTCCCACAACAGTTATTATTTTCTCGTTTCTGGAACGAATTCCGGCAATGGCTGTCAGTACATTTTTCAACGCATCGGGAGTGTGGGCATAATCCACAATTGCCAGTTTACCGTCGGTACTGCGGATTGTTTCAAATCTTCCCTTAACCGGTTCCAGATTACTGATACCTGTCAAAACATCCTCTTTTTCCAGTCCAAGTGTTACTGCTGCCGAATAAACAGCCAAAAGATTGGAGGCGTTGAATTTTCCGACAAACTTTGTCCACACCTCCTGCCGGTCGATACTCAGCAGCATACCGTCAAAATGTGTTTCCAGAACCCTGTAACTGAAATCTGCCATTGTCCTGCCGGAATAGGTAAATACTTTGGCTTTGGAATTCTGAACCATTACGGAACCGTTTTTATCATCGGCATTTGTAAGTGCAAAAGCATTGGCGGGCAGCATATCGAAAAACCGCTGCTTAACCCTGATATATTCTGCAAAAGTTTTATGATAATCGAGATGATCGTGTGTTATATTTGTAAATACCGCACCGGCAAACTCAATTCCGACAATTCTTTCCTGATGAAGTGCATGAGAACTCACCTCCATAAAACAAAACCGGCAGCCCTCATCAGCCATTTTTGCCATCAGCTGCTGAATTTTCAATGCAACGGGTGTGGTATGCGAAGCAGTTTCCTCATAATCGTTAATCCGGTATGAAATAGTTGAAATCAGACCGGTTTTATAACCGAGGTTGCGAAACAGTTCAAAAAGCAGTGTGGCAATACTGGTTTTTCCGTTTGTACCGGTAATTCCCACCACTTTCATTTTCTGTGAAGGATTTCCGTAAAAAACAGATGCAACCTCTCCGGTGGCTTTCATTGAATCTGCAACTTTCACCGCTGCTTTGCCTGACGGAATACTTTCAGGATACTCTTCACAAACAACCGCCGTCGCACCTTTTTCAAAAGCTGAATCAATAAACCGGTGTCCGTCGGTATTCATTCCCTTTTGAGCAATAAAAAGAGTGCCCGCCACAACTTTTCTGGAATCGGATTCAACCGAGGTAATTTCGGCTTCGGTTTCTCCCTTTACCTCAATAAAATCTATATATTTCAGAATATCTTTCAGTTTCATTTTCATCCTAATGTTAAATAGACATAATCGCCGCGGTTAATACC
>CAZXTX010000485.1:0-1875 GCA_964643695.1 uncultured Mariniphaga sp.
TTACTTTTTATCTGAGCTAAAAACAATCCTGCAATCACCACCACAATTCCTGTAATTTTTTGAAGTCCCAGTTCTTCATTCAGAATAAAGAATGAGAGAACAGCCACAAAGGCAGGAATAAGATTTACAAAGGTGTTGGAACGGTTAACACCAATCTTTCTGATGCTTTGTGTGAAAAAGAGAAATGCCAGTGTTGATGCAAAAAATGCAAGAAGCAGTATTGCCCTGAATGCCTGCGGATGAAAAGGTGTTTCTAAAAACTCTTTAAGGTCAATAGTAAGCCACACAGGTAAAAACAGTCCGATGCCTATAAGATTCTGCCAGGTAATAATAGTAACCGAATTGTATTTGAAAACCACATGTCGCAAAACAATTGAATAGCCGATTGCAGAAAAAACAGCAAGAAACACAAGTGCTATTCCTATAAGCGGCGCATCAAAACGAAAATAACCATCCAACACCACAAGCGCAACTCCCAAAAATGAAAAGAGAAAACCAATTGCATTTTTCCAGCTTACCTTTTCACGAAAAAAATACCAGGCTGCAATTGGCGATAAAAGCGGAATTGTTGCCACAATAACTGCCGCCACGGTTGAAGAGACATAAGTTAATCCGTAACTTTCCCCAAGAAAATAGAGAAACGGTTCAAAAAATGCAAGCAGAAGAAAAAGTTTCAAATCCTTTTTTTCAGGTACTTGCAATCTTTTAAGCAATTTACCTGCTGTGAGAATTAATAGTGAAGAGATAATAAGCCTGAATAATATAATGGTAACCGGATTGTATGCCAGGTTTGCAATTTTAAACCATACAAATGAAAATCCCCAAAAGAAGGCAGCACCCAGGGCTGTTAAATATGCTGTAAATTCTTTGTTTTTCATTTTTTGAAAAGATTGATTCAAAAGTAACTTTAATTAAACTAAATGTATCTGTTACATTAAAATTTCATATTTTTAATGTTTTAAATCTTAAATTTTAAAACCAGTATAATTATGAGAAAGTTAACAGCAAGGTATTTGTTTTTTGCAGGTGTATTAGCTTTTATGGCTCAGTCATTTATGTTTTGCACACCTGCTCCCAAAGAAAAATTTATCGGTCTGCAGTTGTACTCTGTTCGTGACGATATGAAAAAGGATGTTCCGGGAACCGTTGCAAAGGTTGCCGAAATGGGATATAAGTTTGTTGAGATGGCCAGTTACGGAAACGGAAAGTTTTACGGAATGGAACCGGCTGAATTCAAGGAACTGTGCGAATCAAACGGATTACAGATACTTGGTTCACATGCAGGAAGAAGCGCACCGGATTCGGCAGGCTGGGAAGAAGCAATGGCATGGTGGGATCAGGCTGTTGATGCACATGCTGCGGTTGGTGTAAAATGGATTGTTCAGCCGTCAATGAGCCGCGATGCATATGAAAGCCTTGACGGATTAAAAAATTACTGCAAATATTTTAATGCAGTTGGCGAAAAATGCAATGCAAAAGGTATCCGCTTCGGTTATCACAATCATGCCAATGAGTTTACCACAATTTATGAGGGCAAACCTCTTTACGACTGGATGCTTGAACTTACCGATCCCGGTAAAGTTATGTTCCAGATTGACCTCTACTGGGCAGTTGTGGGTGAGAAGAATCCGGTGGATTATTTCAATCAGTATCCTGGCAGATTTGAAGTATGGCACATTAAAGACAAGGAAGAATTGGGTGCAAGCGGTATGATGGATTTTGCAAGCATGTTTGCCGAAAGGGAAAAATCAGGAGCAGAGTATGGTGTGGTTGAAGTTGAAAGATACAACTTTGAACCGTTGGAAAGCTGTGAAAAAAGTCTGAAATTCCTGATAGATGCAGATTATGTTGATTTTTGATTATCAACCGTAAAAA
>CAZXTX010000486.1:0-1871 GCA_964643695.1 uncultured Mariniphaga sp.
TCATAGAGAATGTTAAAATAAATTCACTAAAGATTATAAATTTCAATTCATATTTGCCTGTTTGAGAATTGAAAAAAATTATGAAAGAATATATTTTTCTAAGAAAAATTATAAAATCACGTTTTTCTAAAATTTGATAAGTTATCGGTACAGAAATATTAAGACGGAATTAATGAAAAAATTAAGCTGAAAAATGCAATTCTGAAGTTCATGATAATAATTTTTGAAAACGCTTTAATCTTTTATTATCAAAATCTAAACTATCAATATTTATGTTTGTATTTATAAACTACTGTTAATAGCCATTTTTAATCATACTTTAATATTTTATCAATGAAATTTTTTTTATAGTTTTCCATAGGATTAACTTCTTGGCTAATATATTTTTCAAATTTATCTCTTAAATGAGTCATATTATTATCACGGTTGTCAACTGCTTGTTGTAAATAAATATCATATTGTTTTTTAGTAATCTCTCTTGTTTGTCCATTATAGTCCATAAACTCAAAAGAATAAAACTTTTCATTATTTAGATCAGAAAAGCATATTTCTATTTTATCAGCTCTATGCACCCAAAATAATTCTAATCGTTGATTTTCGCCTAAGGAAGTACACGAAATCCATTTCGTAAAGGGTTTGTTTCTATTGGTTGTATACCGTACAATTAAATTTAAAGCAGCATTTTTAGCTCCGTTATTTATAAACCAACAATCTTTAAATATTCCAGTTATTTGTTCTGGTTTGTCAAGTGTAATGAAAAGTAGCGGTCTAACTTGAAGCCGATTAAATATATGTGTGGTTCGAAATGTTATGAAAGAGATATATCCTAAAATAATCAAGTTAATTATACTTAGAAAGTAACCATTAAACGTAGCAAAATTTGCCCAAACTTCCGAAGAGCTTGAGTAAAATGAATTGAAACGACTTAGATATAAAACTAGTCCAATTGCAATTATTATAATTGAAAAAATGATTATCAAAATTAAATTTCTCATGAAACACTAATTATCATAATAATAACTATTAATATCTTATATATGCTATAAAAATACAAAATTAAAATAAATTATTTTGTTGATGTTGAGTAGTTTTGGTATTTGTTGAAAACTTAAATTCGTTAATAAATTTGAGAAATTATTAATAGTCAATTATTGTCGACTTTCTGAATTAAATAATCATATTTAGGGTCATTGCTTTCAAGAGGAAGCAGAAAACCTGCCCATTTTTTAACGAATTCTCCGACTTTTAAAGTTTTTTCCTGATGTTTGGTTGTGGGAATAATAATGACATCCACTTCTTTATTTATCAAAGAAGAGTTTTTGGGAAGATGGATTGTTCCCGACTTTTAAACTTTTGTTTTAAAACGTACTGTTTCCATTATTGAGATTTTTATAAAATATACAACTTTTTTACGCTTCTGTTTCTAAAGTAATCATTGGAACAGAAGAGTTAGTTATTACGAAAAGTGGAGTTATTTCCTTCTTATTTTGATATTCAGATATGCAAAAAGTATTGACATTAGCGGGCTGATAAGATTGAAAAATGCATAGGGTGCATATGCAAATGTGCTTACTCCCAAAACGCGCGACTGGGTGGCGCCGCAGGTGTTCCATGGTACCAGCACTGATGTCATTGTGCCACTGTCTTCAAGGGTGCGGCTGAGTACTTCCGGTTTAAGCCCTTTTGCGTCATAGGCTTTGCGGTACATTCTGCCGGGAACCACAATGGCAATATACTGGTCGGAGGCGGTTGCATTGAAAAAAATACAGGTTAAAACCGTGGAGGTAACGAGGCTGCCGGTTGATTTGGCATACTTGATTATGGGTTGTGTAATCCGCATCAGCAGTCCCGCCGATTCCATCGCTCCGCCG
>CAZXTX010000487.1:0-1866 GCA_964643695.1 uncultured Mariniphaga sp.
CCAAAGCCGCCATCTTCTTTATGATAAGGATCTACTTTGGCTTTTTCCTGAGCAGTGGAGATGAGGGTAACTGCAAAAATTAATGACAATAAAATTGTTAATCTCATGATTTTTTATTTTAGATAATTTTCAAATATTATTAGTATAAAGTCAACAGATATTATGGTTTTTATTTTTACTCTCTTACTTTTTGTGAATTCTTCAAATTTATTGAATTATTGTAAAAATCCTTTAACATAATTGGATATTTGTTGCTGTTCAATTACTTTTGAAGACTGCTAATACATTTGTATATTAAATCATAAAAAATTATAAAGATGAAAAAGAATAATCTGATGTTTTTTGCGGCTGTTTTTATGGGAATTACGTTGTTTTTTAGTTGTAGTCCTGATACCGGGCAAAAATCAAAGCCTGCTGTATGGAAAGCCGACCATGTATTTTTTATCGGTCTTGACGGTTGGGGAAGTTACAGTGTTGAAAAGGCTGACATGCCCAATGTTAAAAAACTTATGGCGGAGGGCAGCTACACCCTTCAGAAACGTACGGTTTTACCCTCTTCCAGTGCGGTAAACTGGTCTTCAATGTTTATGGGAGCCGGCCCCGAGCTTCACGGATATACCACCTGGGGGTCAAAACAACCTGATATGCCTGCCCGTGTTCTTAACAAAAACGGCATGTTTCCCAATATCTTTGAGATGCTCCGCTCTTCTGCTCCCGATGCCGAAATCGGGATGATTTACGAATGGGGAGGAATAAAGTATTTAGTTGACACTCTTGCCCAGAATTATTATGCAAAAGCATCCACCGAAAATGGAAACACAGGTTTACGCGATTTGGCTGTAAACTACATTAAGGAGAAGAAACCCACACTTTCGGGTTATATATTTGACAGTCCAGATGATGTTGGCCACCGCGCAGGACATGATACTCCCGAATATTATGAAAAACTTAAAGAACTGGACGGATATGTTGGTGAAATCGTACAAGCTGTAAAAGATGCCGGAATTTATGAAAACAGTATTATAATCGTAACCTCCGACCATGGTGGCATCAATAAAGGCCATGGCAGTATCAGTATGATGGAAATGGAAACTCCCTTTATTGTGGCAGGCAAAAACATTAAAAAAGGCGGTGAGTT
Organism: uncultured Mariniphaga sp.; assembly: GCA_964643695.1. Taxonomy (GTDB): domain Bacteria; phylum Bacteroidota; class Bacteroidia; order Bacteroidales; family Prolixibacteraceae; genus Mariniphaga. Next base: position 1,139 of record CAZXTX010000487.1, read on the forward strand.
TGAAGAGAGCATGATGCAGTATGATGTTGCACCAACAATTGCGGAGATTTTCGGACTTGAAGTACCGCAGGTATGGGTTGGCAGGTCAATGAGCCAGATTTTTGAATAGAAGGAAAGTTTTTCTGTTTTCCGGCTTTATTCAATGCATGTACTGAGGTTTTGGTATCCAAATTATCAAAGGTACAGAGTACCGAAATATAAAATCAAATAATTAACAATTTTATATCGGTAAAATTTTAAAATTCTGTAATAAGGTTTAATTTTTTAGATACGGTACTGTTGCTCAGATTGAATTGTCCTGTTTTATTAGTTTCGGGGATGATTAGAAATTGTTATTATAGCCTTACAAGATATTGGGATTTTTTTATGTTTTAGCTTGGGGCAACGCACTATGCTAAGTTGTCTGAGGCTTACAGCTTTACATAAAAAATAGATTTGTTTTTGTACACAAGAAACTTTAATCGTATCTGCCGTGAATCCATAGCTTAGGCAGCAGACAATTACAAAACTGTCAACCTTTATTTTCAGGATGAGAGTCGATTTGGATTGTTTACCCGCAATGGAAGGAAATTAACTGCAAAAGGCGTTAAACCAATCTGTTCCTTCCGGCAGGTTTTTAAAAGCAGTTACCTTTTTGGAGCATTTTCGCCAATTTATGGTGAAAGTTTTATGCTTAATTTACCCTATTGTAACACAAATTGTTTTCAGATATTTCTGAATGAATTCAG
>CAZXTX010000488.1:0-1859 GCA_964643695.1 uncultured Mariniphaga sp.
GAGGAAATATCAAAAGGTGCGGCTCTCTGCATCAGGGAAAAAGCACCGGATGTTATGTGGGTATATCTGTGGTATATGGATTCGGCAGGACATATATGGGGCGACGGCAATGAGTTTGACGAATTCATGGGGCTGGCAGACATTCAGATTGGCAGAATATGGGATGCCGTTAAGGAAAGAGAGAAGAACCACAACGAAGACTGGTTTGTGGTTATTACCACCGACCACGGCCGGACAGCCACCGACGGAAAAGGACACGGCGGCCAGACCGAACGTGAAAGAACTACATGGATTTCAACCAATCAGGAGCCAAACAGCTATTTTAAAACAAAACTGACATCAATTACCGACATCGTTCCTTCAATTTCCCGCTTTATGGGCTTTAAAGTTCCTGAAGATGTGGAACTGGAACAGGAAGGCGTACCGTTTTTGGGTAATATTTCCATTTCGAACCTGACAGCCAAAAAGAATGATGACAAAATTGAGCTGCTTTGGGACGGCTGGAGCAACGAAACAGTTGAAATTTTTCTTTCAACCACAAACAATTTCAAGGAAGGAAAGGCTGACAGCTGGGAATCGGTCGGAAAAGCAAAAGCACAATCCGGCAAATTTGTTTACGACACAAAAGGCAAAGGAGAAACTTTTTACAAATTCAGTGTAAGAGGAAAACACAACAACCTGCCGGTATGGGTTGTAACCGAATAAAAGTAAGCTACAATAAAATATTATAAAGCTCTTCCACACTTTCGGCAACAAAATCGGGATTGGCTTTCAACAGCTCATCCCTTTTGCCGAAACCGTAGGTGACGGCAACCGTTGCAATTCCGTTTTTGCGGCCCCCCTCAATATCAAAAACGGTATCGCCCGCCATTATCATGTTTTTGGAAGGAGCAAGCTTCTGTGACTCCAGCAAAAACCTGATTATCGTGCCTTTTGCAGAATATTTACCCCGATAATCTGCCCCCTTAAGCTGCGTTATATATTTGTCAAATCCGAAATGTTTACAAATTTGTGAAGCGTAAAATTCCAGTTTTGATGTGGCTATAAAAAGCTGTTTGCCTGAAAAATGAAGTCCTTTAATCATTTCGGCAACACCCGGATAAGGATCATTCTCAAAAAGCCCGTTTACCGAATAGTATTCCCTAAAAAACTCCACAGCCTGAGGAACATCCTTCTCTTTAACCCCGAAAATCTCCTTTAAACCCCGTTGCAGCGGCGGCCCTATAAAACCTTTCGGAAGTTCTCCCTCAAAAACTTCAATATTCATTTTTTCGAGGGTGTAACGGGCGGCGGCGGTTATACCGCGTGTATTGTCGGCAAGTGTGCCGTCCAGATCAAGAAAAATATGTGTAAAGTTGCTCATGAGCCGCAAAGATATAAAACCACAGGGAACATGAACATTTATATTTGAATCGCCGGACTGCAAGTCTGTTTTAAAAGTTAACTTTAACCTGCAACGACCGTTATTTAATTTTCCAGACCCGTTAAATGCGATTTCCCTCAATTCCGTTATCTTTGTATCTTAATCAGAAAAAACCTTTTATCAGGATAAGTTATGACGAAATTTAAACGTACTTTAATAACCACTGCCCTTCCCTATGCCAACGGTCCCATTCATATCGGGCATCTGGCGGGTGTTTACGTTCCTGCCGACATTTATGCACGGTATCTGCGTCTCAAAAATGAAGATGTTCTGCTGATCGGCGGTTCCGACGAACACGGTGTACCCATTACACTGAAAGCTAAAAACGAGGGAGTTACACCACAGGATGTGGTTGACAAGTACCACGAAATAATAAAAAAGTCTTTTAAGGAATTCGGTATTTCATTCGATGTATATTCCCGCACAAGTGCTGAAA
>CAZXTX010000489.1:0-1853 GCA_964643695.1 uncultured Mariniphaga sp.
TAGGGGTGTGTCAAATCCCCTCTTGAGAGGGGTGCCCGAAGGGCGGGGTGTGTCAGTTCCCCTCTCGAGAGGGGTTAGGGGTGTGTCTTCCACAACTGTCGGGGGTGTGTCATCAGGGGGTGTGTTAGAAACCCTCCCAAACATCGACATCAACATAAAATGCGGAAATTCACTTGTAAGCCGTTTTGCATTGGATGCCAATCTTAAACCGGCCCTTTTGCGCAGCAGGTGGAGTATTGACAGTTACCGCGTGGCGGTTGCCACCTACCGCAATGCCAAAAACCGCGAACAGAAACGGGAAATGGAACAGCTTATAAACAGTATAAAAGCCGATTTCAGAAGCGAAATTTCAATGAACGACCCAAAGGTGAAAAGGTTGCGAAAATTGCAAAACGAACTGTTTCAGATGGCCAATCAGGGGCAGCTTTTTGAACTTTCGAAAAAAGAGAAGGCCGGATGGAACGAAAAAGCTGCAAAACTTGCCGGACAGATTAAAAAACTGGAAGCCGAAATAGAGGAGATTAAAAGCAACAAAATTTATGAAAACGCTTTTGAATGGCGTTTCGAATTTCCCGAAGTACTGAATGATGATGGTGATTTTGTCGGGTTTGATGTAGTAATTGCCAATCCGCCGTATATCAGGCAGGAGGAGATTAAAGAATTTAAAGACTATTTAAAAGCCAATTATTTGACATTTAAAAGCACTGCTGATTTATATGTCTATTTTGTGGAAAAAGGTTTATCGATTATCAAAAATAAAGGCAAATTCACTTATATCTTACCCAATAAGTGGTTTAAATCGAATTATGGTCAGGAATTAAGAAAATGGATTAAAGATTTCAAAATCAATTCTATTATAGATTTTGGCGACCTTCCGGTATTTGAAGAAGCAACAACTTACCCGGCTATTTTATCGATAACAAAAGAACAAAACAATAAAAACCTCATTCAAAGTGCCGAAGTAGAAACATTGAACTTTACAGAAACATTATCTTCTTATTTGGAAAACAGGTTTTTTGAAGTTGAACAAAGCCTTTTAGATGATTTAGGTTGGTCGTTAATCAACAGAAATGCACAAAAAATAATTGAAAAAATTAATAATAACGGCACTCAGATAACAGAATTGGATATTGATATTTTTTATGGGATTAAAACAGGATTAAACGAAGCATTTATTATTGATGAATTAACAAAAAACAGTCTGATAGAAAAAGATGCAAAAAGTGCCGAAATCATAAAACCCATTTTAAAAGGTCGCAATATAAAAAGGTATCAAAGTCCACAGGCTAACGAATTTTTAATTTTAGCTGTTCGAAATATAGATATTGAAAATTATCCTGCGATATATGAACATTTAAAACAATTTAAAGAAAAATTGGAAAGAAAAGCAGGTGTTTCAAAATGGTATGAATTACAAACCAGTCCGAGTGATACAGAAAAATTTGAAAAACCTAAAATTATGTATCCTGACATTTCAAAAGATATGAATTTTATTTTGGACAGCGGACAATATAGTGTCAATACTGTTTATAATATTAGTTCTGATTCACTCGGTCTTTTAGGCTTTTTAAACTCAAAATTATTTCACTTTTATTACGGTACTATTTCAAATTCTATTCGTGGCGGATATATGCGATTTTTTACGGATTATATGAAAACAATTCCGATTCCAAAGGGAATAGAAAAACTAGAAAATATTGTAAACAATATCATTTCTATAAAACAACAAAACTCATCAGCCGACACCACTGCTCTTGAATCTGAAATCGACCGTCTGGTTTACCAGCTTTATAGTCTTACCGAAGAGGAGATTGAAACAGTGGAGAAAGGTTGATGTCTTTTTTCGATGAAAA
>CAZXTX010000490.1:0-1850 GCA_964643695.1 uncultured Mariniphaga sp.
TTGTATTTACAAAATAGTTCAGACTGTTTTGTAAATTTACAATCGTTAATGCCGATGATTAAAATATTTATAACAATTGAGCAGAGCGATAATTGATATATTATATTTTTCCAATCGGTATAAATTCCAAATGTTAAAAGGAATATTAATGTTTTCTCAGCAAACAGCTTGCAATGTAACCGGTTAAAAAGCAGGAAATCACACCTGTGGCTGAATATGCAAGAAGGTGAACCGGTTCGTGAACGGCAACTATTATCTGGATAATGATACTTATGATTATTCCGGTGAGTACTCCCCGTGAATTTGCCCTTTTTGTCAAAATACCTAATAAAAACACCCCTCCGAGGCTGCCGATTACAAGGCCTAAAATTTTTTGGAACTCATCCCACAGTGATTGTATATTCATTGTTGCCATCATAAAAGCAAAGATAATTCCGGTTAATCCGATTATTAGTGTTGTGATTTTTGCAACCTGCAAATTTCCCTTTCCTTTGCTCAGGTTCAGCCTGAAATGTATATCGGTGGCATAGGCGGTGGCTGCCGAGTTCATGCTGCTGCTGAGGGTGCTCATGGCTGCCGCAAATATTCCGGCAATAAGCAGTCCCGAAACTCCCGAAGGAAGCTGTGAGGCAATATACCACGGAAAAATGGCATCGTTGTTCTGTAGTACCGGATTCATATCAGCTGGAAAAAATGTGTAAAATGTGTAAAGAGCCGTACCTATAAAAAAGAAAATAAGTGTGGCCGGGATGGTAAGAATCGCATTTGTCCATACACTCCTGACAGCTTCTTTTTTGGTTTTGGTGGTCATGTATCGCTGCACCATCGTCTGGTCTGTTCCGTAAGTGGTAATATTGGCAAAAATACCGCCCAGCAGCATAACCCAAACTGTTGGCTGTTTAAGTGAAAACGTAAGGTCAAGAATATTGAATTTTTGATTTTCGCCGGCAATTTTTATTATTTCCGGGAAACCTCCGTCAATATTTATCACAATCAGGATAATTGATAAAATTGCTCCACCGAGCAAAACGATTACCTGCATAACATCGGTCCAGATAACTGCCTCAATGCCGCCCATCATGGTGTAAATAAGGCTTACAAATCCCAAAAGAGCAATGCATATGAAAATATCAATGCCTGTTACCACATTCAATGCAATTGACGGCAGAAACAGCACCACACCCATTCTGCCAATCTGGAAGATAATGAAGGAGAGGCTGCCTGCAAGCCTGATGATATAGTTGAAACGGTTTTCTAAAAATTCGTATGCTGAGGTAACATTCAGTTTCCGGTAAAACGGTACAAACAGGAAAACTATAATCGGTGCAGCCATAAAAATTGTCATGTTCAGCATAAAATATGACCAGTCGGTTGCAAATGTTTTGGCAGGAATCGCCATAAAGGTAATGGCACTTAATGCGGTTCCAAATATACTGAGTCCGGCTGCCCACCATGGTATTCGTCCGCCTGCCCTGAAGTAATCCTCGGTGTTTTTCTGCCGCCTTGAAAAAAACCAGCCCATTCCGGCAAGAATCAGAAAATAGAGTGTAATAACTATAATATCAGGATATTTAAGATGATGGGTACCTTTTTTTATGCCGATTTTCAATATTTCGGGTGTACGTATTCCCGGCCTGATTTCGCCCGAAGGAATTATGATATCATCATTCCATTTTACGGCAGTTGTGGTTACCTGTCCGGAAGATTCTGATTCCGCTATCTGATAAACTTTTTTGGTGAGGGTGTTGAATGCGAAAACTCTGTTTCCAAATCCCGGATGATTATCGAGATGAGAAATCAGCTCCTTTTGTAAACTTTTTATTCCGGGTTCATTGTCAATATCCTTGTCT
>CAZXTX010000491.1:0-1841 GCA_964643695.1 uncultured Mariniphaga sp.
ATGGGCGTTAGAGATAATACAATTTAATAATACCGACTTTAGTCGGATAGTAGTGTTATTTTTTGATTAATAAATATGTTACATATTTGTAAAAAATTCAAAAGATACCCTTTACAGAGCCATTTAATATAACCCACGAATATAAAAAGAAAAAAATTATCTGTTCGGGATTAAACGGAAAAATGTAATTTTGTTCGACATTATGTAAAAACATGAAAAAAAAATATTTTTCAAATACCGGAATTTATTTTCTCAAACTGATTGCACACTTACCTTTCCCTGTAATATATCTGATTTCGGACATTATGTTCATTTTGATATACTATATTTTTCGATACAGAAAAAGTGTGGTACAAACAAACCTGAAAAACTCATTCCCCGGCAAAACAGAAAAAGAGATAAAAAACATAACCAGAAAATTTTACAAACATCTTTCAGACATCACCCTTGAAACGATAAAAACTTCAAAAGTCAGCGAGCAGGCCATCAAAAAACGGATAGTAATAAGAAATCCGGAAGTTATAAACCGATTTTTTGAAAACGGGCAAAGCGTTATAGGTCTTACAATGCATTATAATAACTGGGAATGGACCTGTTATATGCCGTTTAAACTTAAACATAAGCTTTTGGCAGTTTATAAACCACTTCACAACACCGGTTTTGACAACTTTATGAATGAAAATCGTTCCCGGTTTGGTGCCGAAACTGTTTCACATTTACGTTTGCTGCGGCGTATCATAAAAGCCAAACAAAATAACGAACCGGTATATATCGGGCTGGCAGGCGACCAGACACCGCCGGAATTTCATAAATTGTGGATGATGTTCATGAATCAGGAAACACTGTTCTATCCGGGGCCGGCAGCTTTGGCAAGGCGGTTTGGTTTTCCAGTTATTTTTCAAAAAACAATTAAAATAAAGCGGGGATATTATGAAATCTCTTATGAAGTTTTAGTTGAAAATCCCGAAGAATACACCGATAATGAAATTATGAAAATATATATCGGCAAAATGGAAGAAATCATTAACCGGCAACCGGAGTTTTACCTTTGGTCACACAGACGGTGGAAACATAAACGGCCTGCCGATATTCCGTTAACCGTTTAACACAACCCAAATTTTGAAAAACATTCTGCCCGACATATACCTCTACAATCCAACCTGCGATTATGCAGTTGCCAACGGCAGAGTTTCGTGGATGCCAAACAGGCTTCTGCGAAAAATGGAAGAAGAGACGGGCAGTCTGCCGATGTTTTTTGCCGAAAAAGATGATGTTGTGCTAATAAAAAATATTCCGCCGCAGGAATTCCTGAAATCATTTGAACAGTTAAATTTCAAACCACCGAATTTCATCTCTTATGATAATTTTTCACAAAATTCCGACTTTGTAAATTCACCAAAAAACAGACTTCTGCCATGGGGATGGAGTCCCTCGGCACATCGCCTGTTAGAGCCATTGAAACCATCCTGTTCAGAAAATTTCAAAAACTCACCTGTTTTTAACTGGAAACCTGAGCATCGTGAAATTTATTCAAAAAAGTTTGCTCTTGACATTCTAATAAAACTTCTTCCCCTGCTGCCTGATGATATTATTTTACCAAAACACCAGATTCCGGAACTTTATACTTCCAGACAGGAAATCGAAAAAATGATTGAAAAATGGAAAAAAATAATGGTAAAAGCACCATGGAGCAGTTCGGGCAGAGGTTTGCAGCAAATTACAAAAACACCCATTAAAGAAGAAAAGGTTTGGGAAAAACTGCTCGGAATAGTTAAGGAACAAGGATATGGCATTGCAGAACCACTGCACCGGAAAGTTGCAGACATGGCTTTTGAGTTTAA
>CAZXTX010000492.1:0-1838 GCA_964643695.1 uncultured Mariniphaga sp.
TTTTCGGCTCCCGAAATAACGGCGGTATCATAGCCAAAAAGCAGTCCGCCGAGGGTGGCAACCAGAGTAATCCCAAAAATGTAGCTTTTGTTTATTTTCCCGCCATTCATTTACTGATGTTTTTGCAATCCGGGAGAAAAACTAAATGTACATGTTTATAATTGCCTCATAAAGCTCCTGTTTTCCACTGATCTGCTCCGGTTCTCCGCTTTCTTTGGCAATTTTGTACAAGTCTTCGAGTGAAAGTTCTCCTTCTTCAAATTCAGCACCTTTACCGTTGTCAAACGAGGAGTATCTCTTTTTTCTAAGTTTCAAATAGTCCGATTCTGTAAGTATTCTTTCGGCAGTAAGCAGTGCGCGTGCAAAAGTGTCCATTCCCGAAATGTGGGCAATGAAAATATCTTCAAGGTCGGTTGAATTTCTGCGGGTTTTTGCATCAAAGTTGATACCGCCGTTTCTGAAACCGCCGGCCTGAATAATTTCCAGCATTGCCTCGGTAACTTCATTGATGTTGGTCGGGAATTCGTCGGTATCCCAGCCGTTTTGATAGTCGCCCTTATTGGCATCAATTGAGCCGAGAAGTCCGGCATCGGCAGCCATTCTCAGATCGTGTGCAAAGGTATGACCTGCCAGAGTTGCGTGGTTTACTTCAATATTCAGTTTGAAATCCTTATCCAGATCGAAATGACGCAAAAATCCTATTACGGTCTGTACATCGTAATCATACTGATGTTTTGTAGGCTCCATAGGTTTCGGCTCAATAAGGAATGTTCCGGTAAAACCCTGTTTTCGTCCGTAGTCGCGTGCCATTCCCAAAAAGGCGGCCAGGTGTTCAATTTCACGTTTGGTGTCGGTGTTGTGCAGGGTCATGTAACCTTCGCGTCCGCCCCAGAACACATAATTTGAACCGCCCAGAGCAATGGTTGCATCAATTGCGTTTTTTATCTGAACAGCCACATTGGTAATCACATTAAAGTCAGGATTTGTTGCTGCTCCGTTCATGTAGCGCGGATTGCCGAATACGTTGGCTGTTCCCCAAAGCAGTTTAACACCCGATGCAGCCTGTTTTTCCTTTGCAATTTCCACCATTTTTTCAAGGCGTTTTTCAATTTCGAAAACAGTGCCGTCGCCTGCAACATCAACATCGTGAAAACAGTAAAACGGGATGTTCATTTTGGTAATGAACTCAAATGCCGCATCCATTCTCTCTTTTGCCGCATCCAATGCATCCGGGGAGCCGTCCCACGGAAATAGTTTTGTTCCCGGGCCAAACGGGTCGCCGCCGGTTCCGCAGAAGGTGTGCCAGTAGGCAACTGCAAACCGCAGGTAATCCTTCATGGTTTTTCCTGCAACTACTTTATTTTCGTCGTACCACCTGAATGCAAGCTGATTTTTTGATTCAGGCCCTTCATATTTTACCTGGCCGAGGCCTTTGAAATACTCTTTATTACCGATTAATACTTCCATTTTATTTTTTTTTGATGATTGACTGTTCAGTTATTTTAAATTTTTTTCAAGTTCGTTTTTCCAGTTTTCGTAAGCTTTTTGATACTCTTCGGATTTTGCCTTGTCAGGTTCAATTGTTTCAAGTTTGTCAAGTCCTGCAAAAGCTTCCTTCGGAGAAGCATAATATCCTGCTCCTATTCCTGCCCCGCGTGCGGCACCAACCGATCCGTCGGTATTGTACAGTTCAATAACGGCACCGCTTATTCCTGAAAGAGTATCGCGGAAAACAGGACTGAGAAACATGTTCGCTTTCCCTGCCCTGATTATTTCAGGCTTTATTCCTGTTTTTTCCATTATTTCCATTCCGTACTTAAATGAAAAAACAATGCCTT
>CAZXTX010000493.1:0-1837 GCA_964643695.1 uncultured Mariniphaga sp.
GGACAGCCTGATTGTCATCACAATTGTCGTCACTGCGAGGAGCGAAGCGACGAGGCAGTCTTGTTGGTTTCAATCACAAAATCACATCCGGCAAAAGGTGCGGAGTACCGTCATATTTGTAGAAACAGAATAATAATATAAATCAGAGGTGCGGATGGGAACATTCCGGTTTATCGGAAGTACCGAAATATTCATTTTGACGTTGTTAGAGCCTGTTCCGACTTGTCGGAAAACTTCGTATGCTGACAAGTCACCGCTTATTTTTATAAACCTGCCTGTCCAGTTTTTCGGGAACAGCGTTAATCCAGGGGGATTGTGAATTTATTATTTTGTTATAAAATTAACCATTTACGCCTCTCCTGATAGCTATCGGGAGAAAACGAGAGGCAGTGAGTTTCAAATAATATTAAAACTTATGTTGAAATGAACATAAAAGTAATATCTTTATAAACGTAAAAGTGATATTGTAATTAACGTAAAAGTGATAATGAGATTAGCGCAAAAATGATACTTAATGTTGAATTATTTGCACAGGATAGCGGAAAATGAGATAAACGATACCCTTTTGGCAATGGGTGCTGTGCTTATACAGGGAGCACGTGCAGTAGGAAAATCCACTATTGGAAAGCATCTGGCTGAAAGTGAGATTTCACTCGATGCTTCTGTGTCATTGACAGAACTTGCAAAGCTAAGTCCCGAAGTAATTTTAGACGGTCAGACTCCGCGTTTTATTGATGAATGGCAATTAGCCCCGACGATATGGAACGCCGTACGGCATGAAATTGACAGACGGCAGGCAACCGCCCAATTTATTTTGGCAGGCTCGGCAATGCCGGCCGATGATATTACACGACACACAGGTGCCGGACGAATTGGACGTGTTACATTAATGCCGATGACATTGTTTGAAAGTGGCAGTTCAACTAAACAGGTAAACTTCAGAAAATTATTTGCCGATGATTCCTTTACTGTCGCCGGTTATGGAGGACTGACTGTGGAGCAGTACATACAAAAAATTATTGTTGGTGGTTTCCCGAATCTTATCAATAAAACCGAAAAACAGGCGCAAATTTATTTATCGAATTATTTAGATGATATATCGCGTGTAAATTTAGGAACAGACATAATAAAGACTGATCCTGTAAGAATGAGAGCTTTATTGAGGGCTCTTTCCCGCAATATCGCAACCGAAATTCCGATAACGAAACTTGCTGTGGAAGCTGAACTTGATACTGAAAATCTTTCGGCACAAACCGCACGTAAATATATTGACCAGCTTTCGCAGATATTTGTTTTACAGGAATTACCTGCATGGTCAACTCATATTCGTTCAAACGTAAGGCAAAGAGTTAGTCCGAAATGGTTTTTTTGCGATCCGTCGCTGGCAGCTGCCGCGCTTTCGCTTTCGCCCGACAAACTGCTGAAAGACCTCAATACGCTCGGATATTTGTTTGAGGCACTTGCAATTCGCGATTTAAGAGTTTATGCACAGGCACTCGATGGTGAAGTGTTTCATTACCGCGATGAAACGGGGCTTGAAGTAGATGCCATAATTGAATTGCGCAATGGAAAATGGCTTGCCTGCGAGATTAAACTTGGCGGAGATCGTTCAGTGGCTGAAGGGATTCTTAATCTTATAAAATTACGAAACAAAGTTGTAGAGAGCAAATCGAAGAATATGGTTGGAATGTGTGTAATTACTGCGGGAAAAGAAAGTTACACCGACCCCAAAAGCGGTGTGCATATAATTGCACTTTCACATTTGTTCATAGACAAATCGTGAAATGAATTATTGAAAAAGTGATTAAAGTTTCGTCCCCCTTAAATTGCAAAAGAT
>CAZXTX010000494.1:0-1837 GCA_964643695.1 uncultured Mariniphaga sp.
ATTTTACCGGTAAAGGTTTTTTCAGGGTATCTTCAGTAAGATAAACTTTAAATGCTGATAGTTCCATATTTTTCACGGGATGCGGCGATTTTATGACAATATCATCGCTTAACTCAAATACAGAACTTCCCACATTGGTTGTCCAGCTAAACTGCGGAGCGGGCGGAGGCCCTTCATCTTCCTCATCCTCATCTCCTTTTCCGCGCTTTCTTGTACGCTTTGACTCCTCTTCCTTCTTTTTTATAAACTCCATTTCAACAGTATCTTTTTTCAGAAAAAGCTGCTCAAACGAATCTAACTGATAATAGGAAAGCTCAATTCTGATTTCTTCCATAGCAATCAGAGTTGTGTCGGAAATCCATATAGTCAGCGAATCATATTGCGGATTGGGTTCAAGCACATACCAGTTGGAAATTATTGTATCAACAAGCTGAATATTAAAAGTATCGCTGACCGGTTCGTTAAAAACAACTGTCATTTGCAACTCAGAGTCTCTTCTTGAACTTTTCAGAAACTGTTCATAAATTTTTTCGGTAAAATGTCTTAAATAAACAGGTTCGGGTAAAAAGCGTATATGCCCTTCAATAAGGAGCGAGTCGGCTCCCGAGGCCAAAGTATCGGCTTCTGCTTCAAAATATGCTGACGGAATAAGAAGAGTGTCATGAAATGCAATTTCTTCAACGCCTTCGTTATAAATCAAATCATTATTCAAATCATTAAAAGAGAACAGATTGTATTTACCTTCGGCAATATTGTCAAAAAGATAAAGCCCCTCCTTGTTTGTTCTCGCTATATAATCAGGCCTTAGGGTATAAACTGCCGAATCATGCAGGTTTTTATGCAGCAAAACAAGAGTGTTATCAACAGGCTCCAGGTCAAATGAATTTAATACCTTTCCTGCCACCCTGAGTGTATCCAGATGATTGCCCGTACTAAATGTAAACCGCAAACTTTCATAGGCATTCCTCTCATTGTTGTCAACAATCGAATTTTTAAAATCGAGTGAATAGGTAATACTGTCGCGAAGCTCTTCGTTAAACCTGATTAAGAGTGATTTTGATTTTGTAAGAATTGTTGGACGCTTTTCAAGCGGCGGTGAAACCACCAAAATTTCAGATATCTGATCAGGAATAATAAACTCATCGAAGGTAAACCTCACCTCCTCACCCTTAAAATTAAGCGACTTGTATTTTGGATAGGTTCCCACCAAAACCGGAGGTATGGTGTCTTTCGGGCCACCGGTGGGCATCCCCTGATTTGCACACGATGAATTTATGATAATCCACACAAATCCGGCAATAATAAAATACAATATTTTATCAAGTATCTTCATCCTTTTAAAAATGACCCACAAACATACAAATTCCTGAAAAAAAACTGTGTTCATTCACATAATTAGAGATGTTTGGTATAGGAATTTATTATTTGAGCTTTAAATGAAACCATTCTGATACAACTTCATTAAATTCACAAAATACTTTGAATAATTAAAACTTTTAACAAAGTTTTGTAAATTTGTTTAAACGTCAATAATAAAATGAGAACATTAAACATATCAATATCAGATTTTGAATATAGAAAATTCGGGCTTAAAGATGAAAATCTAAGTTTTAATGAATTACTGGAAATTCTTAGCAGGGAGTTTTATAAACTTAATTTACTAAAATCTGTTGAACTCGCTGAAAAATATAATATTTCACAAATGACAATTGATGAAATTACCGATGAAGTTAAAGCAGTACGAAAAAATGCAAAAAATTGTATCTCCAAAAAAATACTGGGAAATCACAAACCCCAATGAAGTCTCTTATTTGATAATTAGTAATCCGGCACATCA
>CAZXTX010000495.1:0-1834 GCA_964643695.1 uncultured Mariniphaga sp.
TTTAAATATGTTCAGCTTCACGGAAATGAAACTCCTGAAGTATGCGAAACTCTTAAAAACAGAGGATTGAAAATTATAAAAGCTTTCAGTCTGAATGATAATTTTGATTTTTCAGAACTTACAAATTATGAAAGCTGTGCCGATTTTTTTCTGTTCGACACTAAAACGGAAATTCCGGGCGGATCGGGAAAAAAGTTCAACTGGGAAATATTGGAAAAATACTCAATGAGCATACCTTTCTTTTTAAGCGGCGGAATTGGCCCCGGAGATGCCGGTGCAATAAAAGAAATCAATCATCCAAAACTATACGGAATTGACCTTAACAGCAGGTTTGAAGATGAACCGGGGCTAAAAAACATAAAAAAACTTGAAGAATTTATTAATGAAATAAAAAACTAAAAAATGCAGTACAGTGTAAGTAAAAACGGATATTACGGTGATTTCGGCGGAGCATGGATTCCCGAAATGATGTATGTGAATATAAATGAGTTAAAACACCGCTATTTAGAGATAATTGAATCTGAAGATTTTACCGAAGAGTTTTACCGGCTTCTGAAAAATTATGCAGGACGGCCGTCGCCGCTTTATTTTGCAGAACGCCTTTCACAACATTACAACACAAAAATATATCTAAAACGCGAAGACTTAAATCACACCGGTTCTCATAAAATAAACAATACTCTGGGGCAGATTTTACTTGCAAAGAAGCTTGGCAAAACCCGTATTATTGCCGAAACCGGGGCGGGTCAGCATGGTGTGGCAACCGCCACAGTGTGTGCCCTCAAAGGAATGAAATGCGTGGTTTACATGGGTGACCTTGACGTGAAACGGCAGGCACCAAACGTAAAAAAAATGAAAATGCTTGGTGCAGAGGTGATACCTGTTCACAGCGGCAACAAAACGCTGAAAGATGCGGCAAACGAGGCTTTGCGCGACTGGGTGAAAAATCCTGATGACACTCACTACATCATCGGTTCGGTGGTTGGTCCCCACCCATATCCCGATATGGTTGCCAGGTTTCAGTCAGTAATAAGTCACGAACTGAAAGAGCAGCTTTTGGAACAGACCGGCTCTGAAACCCCCACCCGTATTATAGCCTGCATAGGAGGCGGAAGCAATGCGGCAGGAGCTTTTTATCATTATCTAGATGAACAGCAGGTGGAGCTGATAGGTGTCGAGGCAGCCGGCAAGGGACTGGACACAACAGAAACAGCGGCAGCACTGCAGGTGGGGAAGCCCGGCGTATTGCATGCCAGCATGACCATGATTATGCAAAACAGCGACGGACAAATTTCAGAACCTTACTCCATCTCAGCCGGACTGGATTATCCGGGTATCGGGCCGATGCATGCACATCTGAATAAAACCGGACGTGCAAAATTTATGGCTGCAACAGATGAGCAGGTTCTTCAGGCTGCACTGCTGCTTACCCAAAAAGAGGGCATAATTCCGGCACTTGAGTCGGCACACGCCCTGGCTGCACTTGAAAAAATCAAAATGACCCCGGACGATATTAACGTGATAAATCTTTCAGGGAGCGGAAACAAGGATATGGAAACTTATCTGAGTTACTTTGGATATTAATAATCAAAAATGATTTAAAAATGAAAAACAGAATAAACAAACTTTTTGAAATAAAAAAGGAAAATATATTTTCGGTATTTTTTACTGCCGGATTTCCCAAACTGAACGATACCGCAACAATTATCAGCGAACTGGAAAAAAACGGTGCCGACCTTATTGAAATCGGAATTCCCTTTTCTGACCCTACTGCCGATGGAACCGTAATACAAAAAAGCAGTGAAGCCGCATTGAAAAACGGCATGTCGCTGAA
>CAZXTX010000496.1:0-1834 GCA_964643695.1 uncultured Mariniphaga sp.
ATGCAGGTTTTTTGGAGGGTTCAGGTGTGGGACGAGAAAGGGAAAGCACTTAAGTGGAGCCGGACAGCAAACTGGGAAATGGGAATTCTGAACAGTGAAGAGTGGCAGGCTGGATGGATTGGAGCAGGACAATTAATATCAAAAGAAAAATGGCATCTGCCGTCACCGCTTTTCAGAAAAGAAATTCAGATTCAGAAAAAGATTAAAAAGGCACGGGTATATATTTCCGGGCTTGGCTATTACGAACTGTTCATTAATGGCGAGAAAGTGGGCGATCATGTACTTTCTCCCAATCAAACCAATTATGACAAGCGTGATGTTGAGAAATGGGATGAACCACGAATCGGTAATATGACGACAACGGTTTTGTACGAAACTTTTGATATTTCTTCACACCTGCAAAATGGAGACAATGCTATTGGAGTGATTTTGGGAAACGGGTGGTATATCCAGGCCGACCGTCCGAATGACAATTCTTTGTGGTATGATACTCCGAGATTTATTGCACAATTTGATATTGAATATGAAGATGGTTCAAAACAAACAGTAATTACTGATGAAAGCTGGAAGACCTCGGTAAGCCCGGTTATATACAATGGCCTGCTCAGTGGTGAAATTTATGATGCACGAAAAGAGCAATCAGGATGGGATATTGCAGGATTTGATGATTCAGGCTGGCTGAACGCTGCTGCCGTACGTGCTCCTTCAGGAAAACTGAAAGCACAAATGTCGCAGCCCGACAGGGTAACTCATACAATTAAACCGGTTTCGGTAACCAACCCTGAAAAGGATTTATATATGTTCGATTTTGGAAAAATGATTTCGGGCCGGGTGCGCTTAAAAATTTCCGGCCCGCCCGGAACTGAAGTGAAACTAAGGTTTATCGAGGAGGCAGGGCCGTCATACGGACAGACAGATACTTATATAATGAAAGGTAAAGGAATTGAAATATGGGAGCCGAAATTTACCTGGCATGCATTCAGGTATGTGGAAATAAGTGGTTTCCCCGGAAAGCTTACTGCCGAAAATGTTGATGGCAGAATTGTCAATACCGATGTGCCGACTGCCGGAATTTTTGAAAGTTCAGATACATTGCTGAATCGTATTCTTGAAAATTACAGGTTAACACAGCTTGGCAATTTGCATGGAGGAATTCCGAGTGACTGCCCTCACCGCGAACGGCGCGGATATACCGGTGACGGCCAAATTTCCGCAAAAGCAGCTGTTTATAATTTTTATATGGCACCGTTTTATACCAAGTGGCTTAATGACATTGGCGATGCTCAAAATCATGAAACAGGATATGTGCCCAACACTGTGCCTTATCAGGATGGCGGCGGCGGTACGGCATGGGGTTCGGCTTATATAATCATTCCGTGGTATATGTATGAATATTATTCCGATGTGCGGATATTGCGGCAGCATTATGAAGGAATGAAGCTATGGATAGATTACATGAAAAATTCACTTGACAGGAATGGTGTATTGTCAAATCAGGGGCTTGGTGAGTGGGTGCCGCCGGAAACAGTTGAGATTCCGCCGGATTTTGTAAACACCTGCTACTACTTTTATTGCTGTACTTTAATGGAAAAAACAGCTTGGGTTATTGAAAGGAAAAATGATATTGAATATTACCGGAAGCTGGCTGAAGATGCCCGCAATGTTATTAACTCCATGTGGTTTGACAGTGAAACCTTAAATTATTCGGTTGGAAAGCAGGGAGCAAATGTTTTTCCGTTGGGGTTTGGAATTACCGAAAAGGATAAGGAGGAAGATGTTTTTAATAAACTTGTTGAAAATGTTATAGCCAATAAGGTTCATTTTGATACCGGAA
>CAZXTX010000497.1:0-1825 GCA_964643695.1 uncultured Mariniphaga sp.
ATAAATGAATGAGAAAATTAAGTTTATTCATTTTTCTTTTAATTCTTCCCGGGTATGGAAATCAATCATTGCATCTAAAATAATAGAATCATCTAATTTTCTGCTCACCCAACCCCTGTAAAAGTTTTGCAAATGTTCGTTTTTTATATCCACCCCGTCAAAAGGTGTGAATTTTAAAAACCTGTCAACTATATCTATATGATAAGTTTTCATCCCTAAGTTTATTTGCAGAACTCTTCTGTCATTTTCATCTTGCCCTTTTAGTCTGAATAAAAAAACTGTTTGTGCAAAATTGTAAACACATTCAAAATCCCAAAGCGATACAACATCAATATCTTTCATATCTTACTTTTTAAAAATTCAACAGTTACTGTTTTACCTCCTTTTAAAGCAGCATTATTTATTTCGTTAATAGTACCTGAAAATTTTTCATGATTTTATTGGTACGTAAACTTTTTCTAAATCTTCAGTTGTCAACTATTCGCGATATTTAGTTTCTGCATACCCATTCTCTTTATACTCTTGTAACTTTGTTAAGAATCTCAAAGCTACTCTTTTTTGAAAGCAATTCACAACTTCATGGCAATGTCATCCAAATTATCCTATGTTGTTTGTTTAAAAATGTTTCTTATATTTACAGTACGGGATTACACCCGTGGCGTGTGCTTCGGCACGGCGCATTGCAGGGAGGGATTATAAATTCTTCCCTGTTGTATTTTATACAGCAGGCGTAATTTTCCTTTTTCATATAACCACACTTCACCTATTTTTAAGACACGCATCAGTGGCAATGTCATCCAAATCATCCCATGTTGTCTATTTAAAAATGTTTCTTATACTTGCATTACAGAGCGTAGGGGTTATTCCCGCGCACTGTGCCGGCCGGTTTCAACCGGCTTTTTTTTATAATAATACATTTCATTTTCAACGATATAAACAATTTTTATCAAACCGGTAATCTGAATGACCTTCACACATGCTTACATCTTTATAATCACAAAATCATACGATTCATATTATTTTCATTCTTAATTATCTGAGTTTTGAAATCAATAAATGTATATTTGCATTATCAAAAGTCGATAAACAAGTACTTACTGGATTGCAGTTCCAGAGCGGGGCTTGTTTAACGACTTTTTTTATCTTTGATCCATCTCATTACATTTTCACTGTCTGTTCTTTTCAAAAAAACAAAGGAAAATTTATCAAATGGAACAGATTGCTTCACTCAGTTTGTTTGTTTGCAAAAACGTGGTTTAGTGGTATTGTACGGCGTATAATATTTTTTATTCATAGATGAAAACAATACCATACACTTAATAAAAAAACAACTTAACATAGTAAGAGTCTCAAAAAAGCTAAACGTTCGTCCCTAATAATACCACTCAGGCTATCTGTTACTTAGAAATATAAAAGATATTCATACCGAAATCGAATAAAATCTATGGGTAATCAGTACCATTAGTATTTAGTTTTTTTACCTCTTGAGGATTAATCATAGAAGCTGCTCCTAAGTCCATTCTCTTGTGAATTCTATTAAAAATACTTTCTTCGTAATATATATTGTAGAAGACCAACCAGTCACCTTCCAAGCCGTACGTTAATGTCTCGCCATCCGAATGAATGGCATCCAGATAGATGGCAAACTCAGGATAATAATCACTATATTCAACTGTTTTTAATACAATATTGAAATGCTGCACCACTCCATTGTCAAGTATTGTAACACTGGTTATTTCATCTTGCCTTGAGCTCTCGGATGACATTGTCATTTTTAATCCTGTTGGGGAAATTATTGTTCGTCCTTTTCCCAGTCTGTCTTTAA
>CAZXTX010000498.1:0-1820 GCA_964643695.1 uncultured Mariniphaga sp.
CAAATCCCTTTCCGTATATGAAAACCGGGTTTATAAAAGGTGATTTTGCTTTCTTCAGGTGATGAAAAAACAGAAAAAATGCAGAAGCCGATATTAAAATGAGAAAAGTGAAAATTAAAACCGAGTTTTCTGAAATATTTTCACCGAGGTAAGTTGCAGAAAACATGGCTGCAAGCAGGGCAACTGCAAGCAGCATCATTCCCCGGTAATCATTTTTTTCGGAGGAAGATAATTTTTGTGTACTTCGGGGAATAAACCGTGATGAAAGAATCAAAATTGCAAGTCCGAACGGTATATTGATAAAAAATATCCACTGCCAGTTCAGGTATGTAACGAAAATTCCGCCAAAAACGGGGCCAATCATACCGCCAATGGCAAATATGCTTCCGAACAGACCTAAAAACTGTTCGCGCGAACGAGTAAAACTGTTAACAATAATTCCGGTTGCCGACGGTGTGATTCCCGAACCGCCGATTGCCTGAACAGTCCGCATGGCAATCAGCATATATATGTTATTTGAAAGTCCGCATAAAAGTGAAGCCACGGTAAAAGTTGCAACCGAAGCCAGATATACCCGGCGGTTGCCATACCGGATGCTGAGTCTGGCACTTAGCGGCAGCATCAGTACAAATCCGAATGAATAGGCTGTCATTGTCCAGCCGGCCCAGCTTACCGACGTGTTTAAATTTTGCTGAATGGAGTGAAGTGCGGTTGCAACAATGGTAGAATCTATTGTCATCATCAGCAAAGCCAGTGCAATTACCGGAAAAGCCAGATATTCGTTTATTTTTGGCATATTGTTCCGAGCTTTTTCGAATTCACTGTATTTCTTATTGTTATTTACCATTATTTAATTATGCCTGAATTGATGATACAAAAGTAAAGAATGACAATTTAAAAGGTGTTAACAGATTTTTATTTATGAATTAAATATTGTTTAAATAAATTTGGAGGATAATAAATTTTGGAATCATTCCCTTTTCTGTTTTTATTTGAATGAGAATTAATTTCAATCCGAAAATTAAAAATGAATACAAAAAAACCGGAATATAACCTGATTACCGTTTTGGGGCCTACCGCCACCGGGAAAACCGGACTGGCAGCTCACATTGCAGCAAAAATTGACGGTGAAATTATTTCGGGCGATTCACGTCAGGTTTACCGGGGAATGGATATAGGAACAGGCAAGGATTATGAAGACTATTTTGTTGAGGGTATTGAAATTCCTGCTCATCTGCTGGATATTGAAGAACCTGGTGTGCATTATAATGTTTACAGGTTTCAGAACGATTTTGTAAAGACTTTTGAAGATATCAGACAGCGCGGGAAGATGCCGGTTTTATGTGGTGGCAGCGGATTGTACCTTGAAGCTGTGCTGAAAGATTACAGGCTTACCCATGTTCCGAAAAATATGAAGCTGCGAAAAGAGCTGGAAGGAAAAACACTGGACGAGTTAACTGCTGTTTTGAAGGAACTGAAGCCGAAACTTCACAATAAAACCGATATTGAAACGGACCGCCGTGCAATCAGGGCAATTGAAATTGAGATGTATTATTGTGAAAATCCGATGCCTGAAACATCGGTTCCCGATATTAACAGTCTTAATGTTGGCGTAATGGTTGACCGCGACACAAGGCGAAGCAGAATTTCACGGCGGTTGAAACAGCGGCTGGAAGAAGGTATGATTGATGAGGTTAAAAAGTTGTTAGATTCCGGACTTACTCCGCAGCAGCTTATATATTACGGATTGGAATACAAGTACCTGACCATGTACATTACCGGAGAGCTATCATATCAAGATATGTATGAAAAGCTTGAAA
>CAZXTX010000499.1:0-1819 GCA_964643695.1 uncultured Mariniphaga sp.
TTTTCTTTTTCCTGAAACAGAATTGTCCCCTTGTCGTAACCATACGGGGCATAAGTACTTTCAAACTTCCATTCGCCCAGTATATCTTTTTTTGTTAATGTTGTTTCTGCCTGACACAGCGGTGCGGCAAATAAAATAACCAAAACGGTAAAAAATAAATTTTTCATTTTCTCTGATTTAAGTTTAACTATTACAAAGTTGCACAGAAAATTGAATTTTCCAAATAAATGTTTTTATTATATCCGGCTGAATAAATCTTCATCAAAATAATAAACTTTGTTTCCCGAAACACGGGCTGCCTGTGTGTAGGGATGTTCCTGAGCTTTATCTGCTGACATTATGTGCATCACTTTCCAGCCTTTTGCTTTTAGCCAGTCGGAAACCATTGAGCGGTGACACCGCCACCAGACTGCTTCAGAGCACATATATGCGGAGGGTTGCTGCTTGGCGATTGATTCCAGCTCTCCGGCGGCATTTGTGAATTCTTCACTTTCCATATAATCCGCATATCCGCGGAATGAGTCATTTTTCCAGCGGTTGTTATGCGAGTCTTTTTTTACTTTTCTTCTGCCGCCCAAACCCTGCATGTGAATGTACTCTATCCCGTTTGTTTTTAGCAGGGATTCCAGGTTTTCCTTGTTGAACTGCGGAAACCGGCGCGAGCCCGGATAACTGCGTATATCCGCAACGGTTTTTATACCAAAAGATTTCAGGATGGCAATAAACTCTTCGGCAGTCCGGGTTGAGTGACCGATTGTGTATATAATATTATTCTCATCAGGTTTCATTATCCGCTCCTGAAAAGTATGTAAGATATTTGCTGATGTACAACTCTTTTTCCTTCGATTTGTATTGCTGAATATATCGCGGATGTTCCAGAATACTGATTTTTTTGAAAAGATTGAGTTTTTTGTTCAGCCGGTTTACATATACCGCATTTTTCTTTCCCAGCACAAACACCTCATCTGTATTCAGTCCGGTTGCAACATGCTGAACCAATATATCTGACATATAATCTTTTACACATTCAAAAAGATAATTGTCGTCATAATAGTTGGCATTGAGCCATTTATCGTCTTTTGTTTTGCGCACGATTGCCAGCGGAAAGGGAGAGTTTATATAAAAGTCGCGGTAAAAAGCTTTTGCTCCGCCGTATTGTTCAATCATGTCATAAACAAAAACCGATGAAACTTCATGAGTATATTCCGAATGCATTTTAATTTCGCAAACCGATTCAAGGCGTTTGGTATCGGTAAACGGAACGCCCGTTACGCCGGCACCCTGCCGTCCGGGATTAATACCTATTATAAATTTTCTGTTGTTATTGTCGTTGTAATATTTCCGGTAAAACTGCTTCATAACCTGCACTGTTTCAGGATTATCCAAAAAAGGATTCAAAACCCTGAAGCCTTCGGGAAGTTGTCCGGAATAGTTCAGACTGCTGTTAAAACCGATTACCCTTTCTGCAAAAGTTACTTTATCCGACATGAAATTTCAAGTAAAAATTAATCCATGAAAGTAATGAATTTTATAAATTGACAAGATTTAAGCAGTGTCAAAATTTGTTTGAGGTAAGATTAGAAACCTTCCCTTACAATAAATTCTTTTTTGATGCCGAGTGATGAAAGGTTTTTTTCCATTGCGTCCATCATCGGGCCGGGGCCGCAGAGGTAAAAATATTTTGTGTGTTCGTCAATATGCTTTTTTATCAGCTCAGCTGATATAAATCCGTGTTCATAACCAGGAACGGTTTCGGCTGAAAGTATATTGATGAAATTTTTGCCTAACAGTTCGTCAAACTTCTCTTCAAGAATAATGT
>CAZXTX010000500.1:0-1818 GCA_964643695.1 uncultured Mariniphaga sp.
TAAATTTACAAAACAGTTTGGACTATTTTGCAAATACAATTCGTATAACGGAATTTATTTTAAGACAGGTTTAAATGAAGGGTCAAGATTGAGAAAACAATATTCAGATTAACATAATATTATGAATTTGAGCAAGAAAAACCCCGGGACCTCATCCCGGGGAAAAAAACCAAAAATCAACTAACCTTTAAACCGCCTGGCGACTTCATCCCAGTTGATGATATTCCAGAATGCATTTACATAATCCGGACGTCTGTTTTGGTAGTTCAGGTAATATGCGTGTTCCCACACATCAATACCAAGGATTGGTGTTCCCTGAACGTCGGCAACATCCATCAGCGGATTATCCTGATTGGGCGTGGACGAAACCACCAGTTTATTGTTTTGAAGAACCAACCATGCCCATCCTGATCCAAACCGCGTAAGAGCGGCCTGAACAAATGCTTCACGGAAATTTTGTACTGAACCAAATGATTCGTTCAATGCACTAAGAAGGTCTCCTTCGGGATTTGGTGAACCCCCGGGAGCCATAACTTCCCAGTACAGATTATGATTATAATATCCTCCTCCATTGTTTCTGACTGCTGTCGAATGCCCTGAAATTCCTTTAAGAATCTCTTCAATACTTTTGCCTTCGAGTGCAGTACCTGCAACGGCATTGTTTAAATTAGCAGTGTATCCACCATGATGTTTTGTATGGTGAATCTCCATTGTGCGCGCGTCAATATTAGGTTCTAATGCTGCGTAATCGTAACTTAATTTTGGTAATTCAAAAGCCATATCTTTTTGTTCTTTTTATAAAAATTAATAAATAATGTTTTCTACAATATAAGGTTAATTTTTGTTTTTCAATAAATATTCAAGGTCTATAACACTTTTAAATCCTTTATTGTTCAAAAAGAATGTTTATTTAATTTTTTATGATTCTGTTTTTTTACTTTTCACCCAAAATGAAAGAAAAATAAATGCAAAAAATAAAATTGCAGGAAGAACTGCCATATTACGCAATGTTATCTGAGCGCCTGCTGTTTGAATAGATTCTCCCATAATAGGCAGCACCATTGAAGTGGCAACAAAACCCGCACCACCAAGAATTGACATCCCCAAAGCACCGGTTTTTGGAGTATATTCGGCAGCGGCACCTATCATTGTCGGCCAAAAATAACAAACTCCAACGGCAAATACTGCGGCAGAAACCACCGTCATAAATGCCCCGCTCGTAACACTTAGTAGCAACAAACCTGCAATTGAAAAAAATGCTGAGCCAATCAACACTCCAGGAGGATTTAAACGATGAATCAATCCGCCGGCAAAAAACCGTCCGACTGCCATTAACCCTGAAACAACTGCCAGAATAATCATCGGATGAATACCTTTATTTGCCAGCAATGCATTTATCCATTGATTTGTACCCAGTTCGGTTGAAGAAGTCAGCAGCATACATGCAAAAATAAAAGGGAATAACAGTGTTATCTTATTGATTGCCCTGCCTTCAATAATAATTAAAACAGCTATTACAGCAATAATTGTAAGAGTTAAAAAATAATTTCCTGTAATTGCATGTGAAATTGACTGAACATTTGCTACCAGAATCATAAAAATCACTGCAAGTGTGATTGTTACGGGTGCCCCGATATTACGCATCATTTCTTTATAGCTGACACCTGAAGTAACACGCTCTGTTTCGGGAATTTTCTGCCCTAAAAACATGAAGCCATAGATAAACAACGGGATAAAAAGCAGACCCACCAGCACCTGCCACGGCAGATTAAACTGGTCAATTACCAGAGCAGCTAATAAACTGCCAATTACAATTCC
>CAZXTX010000501.1:0-1810 GCA_964643695.1 uncultured Mariniphaga sp.
AAAAACCAATGCTTGTCAACAAATTTGTTTTTTGGATTGTTA
Organism: uncultured Mariniphaga sp.; assembly: GCA_964643695.1. Taxonomy (GTDB): domain Bacteria; phylum Bacteroidota; class Bacteroidia; order Bacteroidales; family Prolixibacteraceae; genus Mariniphaga. Next base: position 43 of record CAZXTX010000501.1, read on the forward strand.
AGCTTTAATAATCAATAGTTAATAAAGTTTTATATCACTTATTTTAATATTGCTTTCTGGAAACTTTTGATAATGTAATGAATAAACCAATAAAAAAGAATAGCTGTTTTTTTCTTTCAGAATTATTAAAAAAGATATTGCTGTTACTTTTCATTTTTAGTTATTCTTCTGTTTTTTCAAATGAATTGGATTCTTTGTTTAATAAAGGTTATGGTAATATAGAAACAAAAGTTTTTTCTACCAAAGACAATACTCTTGAACCTGCAAAATTATTTGAACCGGAATATTTATCGAAGTTTATTCAGTTGCCTGACAGAAAATTAATCTCACCCCGAAAAATTTACTGGTATTTGCTCGATTTTAGTGAAACCGAATTGCCTGAATCTGAAAAATGGATTATCCGGTTTCCGCAATACAACAGCATAACTCTTTATTATCAGAACGATAGCATAATTGAATCCGTCAGAATCGGACGTATGGAACGAAAGAACAGTGACCGGACGCACTATGCCGATGACTTTGTTATTTTTGAATATCAACTGATAGAAGGCCGGTATTTACTTGCAAAAATTCAGCATGTTTTCAGAAGAACCGACTTGAAGCCGGCCATGTATCTAAATCCGCTTATTGCTTACTTTGACAAAAAATATTCTACGAAAAATGATGTTTTAAGCTATATCCCTTACATACTGTTTATTGGCGGAATGTTGCTTATGATTTTTTATTCCTTCGGAATATATTTCATGTACCGCGATAAATTATTTAATTACTATGCCATTTATTTACTGACTCTTCTGCTTTATCTGGGCATACGGCTTCCGCTTCTTTTTAACCCGCTTGAATTCAGGTATCCGGTTATTATGAACATTCATAATGAATTAATTCAGGTGTTGGTCAATATTTTTTATCTGGTATTTGCTTCAATATTCCTGAATGCGCGTTATGATTTTCCTAAATTATATAAAGCCATAAAAATTTCCATCTGGTTTCTTGGCGGAATAATGATACTTCAGCTATCGTTAATTCTTTCTGTTAGTTATGCCTGGGCAGAATTTTATGTAATCCAGTTTGAACGGTATTTTATGATCATTTTCAGCCTGACAGCTTATGTTCATATTTTATTGAATTATAAAAATAAAAATGTATTTTTTATTATTACCGGAAGTCTTTTTTTTCTGGCGGGTGGTTTTATGGCCATGCTCTTTAACCACATTAAATATATGATGCTGGGAGCTGCCATTGAGGTTTTTATATTTTCACTGGGTATGGGTTACCGGATTATGGTTGTTGAACAAAACAAGCAGTTGGTTGAAAAAGAGATGAATAAACTGCTGCTGACTGCATTAAGGGCACAAATGAATCCTCATTTTATTTTCAATTCACTAAATTCAATCAGGGCTTATGTAATTTCCAGCGAAATAAATAAGGCATCGGATTATCTGAATAAATTTGCACGGTTAATCCGCCTCATTTTACATTATTCTTCAAAAGATACCATTTCTCTAAAAGAAGAACTGGATACACTTACACTTTATATTGAACTTGAGCAAATGCGTTTTCGCGACGATTTTGGATTTACACTTGAAATTGATCCGGATGTTGATATATACAGTTGGCAGGTTCCTCCGATTATTCTTCAGCCTTATGTTGAAAATGCCATTGTACATGGCCTGACACCTAAAAACGGAATTAAAGAACTTTTGGTAAAAGTGTCAAAAAGCAATTCAAATTTATGTTTAGTTGTTCGTGATAACGGAGTGGGACGCGG
>CAZXTX010000502.1:0-1794 GCA_964643695.1 uncultured Mariniphaga sp.
ATTTCATGCCGGCTTTTTTGGCTAATTGTACAATAAAATCAGCATCAAAACCCGAAGCAGTAAAAGACTCTTTCAGTCTGGCATATTCATCCAAAGGAATAGTATCACGCAATTGCACCCATTCACCCTTCCCCAATTGGCTGTACAGGCCATAATGGATAAACATTCCGAACCGGGCATCTTTAAACCACTGAAGATTGGCTTCCCTTGGATTAACTTTATATTGTTCGTTGTAATCCTGTAAATAGGTAGGAACCTGACTTTTTACATTAAAACCAATCCAAAAAAGAATTGTAAAAATTGGAATAATTAAGCGAAAATTGCTTTTCATATGATTAAAATTATTTGTTTTCAAAGGTATCATATGTAACTCGCATAGTTTTAATTATACACTTGGATGTAAATATTTTACATGCTCGTTTCATATATATAATTTAAAATTAAAAATCTAAATAATTTGTTTTTAATAATTTGAAAAATATTTTATTTTTTCCAAACCTCACTTTCAACTGTTACTTTTACATCCCAGGGTTGTGGAGGTAAAGGATTATAAACCGGGTCGTTATCTTTTTCGGGAAACATTTCAACAACTTTCCAAAGCTTTTTTAATGCTGACTTGTTTTTTACAGTTTTATCAGATAAAAGATTGTTTTTTTCCTCGGGATCAATTTTAAGATTTATCAATTTTTCAGGCTCTTTTTCAGATGAAATAAACAGTTTATATTTTTTATTGCGAATTACCCTGTCACGGAACCGATATTGGTTTTCAACACCTTTTTCTGAAAGGGCAGCATTGTTTCCACCCCCCATTGCCATTATCCATTTCCTTTGGGAATGTGTTGTTTTTCCCGCAAAAATTTTAGCCTGTGAAACACCGTCAATAACTAAATCATCAGGAAGTTTGGCTCCTGCCAGTTCCAAACAGGTAGGAAAGATATCCGTTATATCGCTAAGAGCATCGGTTACTTTACCTTCGGGCACAATACCCGGACAATTAACAATAAATGGAACACAAACCCCGCTTTCAGTTGTTTTCGATTTTCCACCTTGTACTTCCCTTCCATTGAGCTTTCCTGTTATTGATGTAGTACCATTATCGGTGGTATATATGATTATTGTATTTTCCTTTAATCCCAATTCAGCAAGTGCCTTATCTATTCTTCCAACAAGCTTATCCATATACCTAACCATAGCTTTATGCTGATTTAAATGACCACTTGCTTCTGGTTCTTCAGGTGTAGTAGTAAACGGAGTATGAGTAAGACACATGGAATAATATAAAAACATTGGATCATTTTTATTTTTTTTCATAAAATCAATAATGAAATCAATAAAAACATCTTCTCCAAATTTTCCATTATAAGTTTTACTTCCTTCTTTTGTATGAATATAAGGATCCCAATATCTTTCGGCACTGGGCGGATTTCCTGTCTCGTATCCTGTCCACATACAATAATCGTCAAAACCATGTTTGATCATCACCTCCGGTTGTACTCTGAAATCATTTACTTGCCATTTTCCAACAGCCGCATTTTTATATCCGGCAGTTTGCAAAAGTCGGGCGAAATTGGGATTTAAATCTGGATCAAAATGTGCTCCGCCACCCCATCGGGGTACATCCCAGTGGTTAACCCATCCGTGACGAAAAGGATATTGTCCGGTAAATAAACTCAACCTTGTCGGAGTGCACTGAGGCATCACATAAAAATTCTCAAACATCAGCCCGTTTTGTGCAAGTTTGTCAATGTTAGGAGTTTTAATCCCTTCGGCACCATAACAACTTACCCACTCTTT
>CAZXTX010000503.1:0-1790 GCA_964643695.1 uncultured Mariniphaga sp.
TGATTCTCTTTTTTATCTGAAACAAATGCAATTATAATAAGCAGCAGAACAAGCACAATTGCCGCATAAACCCCTGCCGGAACAGGTGCAGGTTCACCCTGTGCGTATGAGTGCATTCCGGAGAGATAATAGTTTACCCCAAAATAGGTCATAAGCACCGAACCAAAACCAATGAGTGAAGCAGCACTGACAGCGTAATTTCCCCTGAATCCCGGAATTTTGTGCATGTGAACAATAAATGTGTAAACCAGAATTGTTACCATTGCCCAGGTCTCTTTCGGGTCCCATCCCCAGTAACGCCCCCAGCTTTCGTTGGCCCATATTCCGCCGATAAACGAACCGGCAGTAAGCAGCAGCAGTCCGAGAATAACTGAAATATGAATAATTACCACCAGCTCTTTTATGGTGTGGTTTACCCTTGCCTTGTTACTGTTGTTTTTGAAAATCATCAGAAACAGGTTTAACATTCCGAGCATTGCACTAATGCCAAAAAAGCCGTAGCTGGCCATTATTATAGCCACATGAGCTATCAGCCAGTATGATTTTAAAACCGGAACCAGATTGGTAATTTCAGGGTTCATCCAGCTGAATCCGGCAACCAGCAATATTAATCCCGCAAAAATGGTGGTCAGCGAAAGTGTGATTTCGGAACGTTTTATAAAAAGTAATCCTGCAAGCATAGTTGCCCAGCTGACAAAAATCATTGATTCGTAACCATTGCTCCATGGTGCATGCCCCGATATGTACCAGCGGATTATCAGTCCGGCGGTTTGAACCGAAAAAAGGAACAAAATAATTATTAGTGCAGTTTTTTTGAAAATACCGTATTTCACTTTCGGATTAAAAATGGCATAAAGCTGCAAAATCAGTAAAACAAGCCCCACAGCGAGCAGTAATTTTGATATTTTTTCAAAAATATCCCATTTGTGGTACAGAATTTCCAGCCTTATTTTTGTTTTGGAAGGAATAATCCGGGCACCTTCCCTTTGCTGATATTCCTTTATTCCGCTGAGAATTGCCGATGCTGTTTCCCAGTTACCCGAAGCTATGGCAGCAAGATAATTCTGAACCGATTCTTTGGCAAAGGCTTCCCCTTCGGCTCCAAGCTTTTGCGAGTCTTTCAGATTTACCCATTTCTGGTTTTCATGTTCCGGAACCGGAAACAGGGTCAGAAAATTACCACTGAACACATTGAATAAAATATTAACGCGTTCATCCAGATTGATAATTTCCTTGTCGAACCTCGTACGTTCACCCGCTTTTTTGGCAAAAGCTTCCGAAACCGGTTTACTCAGGCGGTAGCCTCCCGATTCATTTGGAAGCACTATGTTATTGAATGTTGTATAGTTGCCGGAAATATTCAAAAACTTTTTCAGCTGAGGGTCGCCAACTTTTATAAGTGGAATATTTTTCCAGTATTCGGAATTTGCCTGCATCGACAGGAAAACTTCGGCAGGCCCCATACCCTGCCATCTGTTTTTCTGCGAAACTTTGCGCAAAATTTCCGATGCAAGGGTAACAGTCGGTTCGGTGCGCCCTTTGTGACTTTGCAGCAGCAGTTCCTCAAACTCCGCAACATGTTTTTTGCTGATTGATACAACAGACTGTGCCTGTGCCGTATTCAGACCTGAAAAGAAAATTCCCAGAACAATAACGGCAAAAAGCTTTTTACGCTCTTCACGCAGCTTTGCCGATGCTCTCACAAGTTTCATAAACCGGCTGTTTTTGTTGAGGAGCGTTAAAATAAAACCGATTGCCATTATCAGATACCCGAAATAGGTAACCGATGT
>CAZXTX010000504.1:0-1782 GCA_964643695.1 uncultured Mariniphaga sp.
TATGATGCTGATATACAGAAAGGTTGGTTTTAGTTATATAGTAGGTTGTGGTATCCAAAATAAGGTTTGAGCAGCATTTAATACGAATTGTATTTTCAAAATAGTCCAAACTGTTTTGTAAATTTCTAATCGGTATAAAACCTTATTTCCAACAAAATCAAGCTTAGTAGAAAACAAAAGTCGAACAAAGCCCACCTTATTAGCTTATTTTTTAGTTCATTTCTCTTGTCTTATATCGAACTCACGTTCACTTAATATTTACCAAATATTTAAATTGTTAGAAGCTGTCTAATTTTTATAGACTTGTCTTTTGCCTTCTTCTATAAAAACATCAGTAAAACTACAGGCAAATATTCTTTTAAATCTATGCGCAGTTGTTTCAGGGCATTACTGATTTGAAGCTCCACAGTTCGTTTGGATAAATTCAGCCGGTCGGCAATTTCCTGATTTTTATAACCTTTGAAACGGCTCAGTTCAAAAATTTCGCGGCAGCGGGGCGGCAGTTTTTCAAGACTGTTATCAATTATTGTTCTCAATTCGTTTTCCGCAAACCATAACGAGGTGAGATTTTCATAACGGCTGGCTTCTGATTGCAGTTTGGAAATACTTTTTAACTTTCTTTCTTCTCTTTTCAGATAGTCAAGTGAACGATTTTTGACGGATGTAAATAGATAATTTTTAAGAGATGTGATAATTTCAATCTGGTTATTTTTTATCCATAACGTTACAAACAAATCCTGAACAATATCCTCAGCTACATCTTGTTTTTTTGTAATTCGTTCAGAATAAGCACAAAGGCCGGAGTAATAGTAGTGAAAAACAAAATCAAAAATTACCTTGTTCCGGGTTTGCAATCCTTTTATGAGATACTGATCATTCAATAAGCCGTGATTTTTGATTTCAACCAAAGGTAATTAAATACAATACAAATTCAAATAAGATTTTGTGAATGAAAACAACTTTTTTGTTTTATTAAACATGAAAAATCGTATTGTAATTTTTTAGTATTTAAAGTGATTTTTCTTATTTTAACCCGCTTCGTTTCAGAAGTGCATCAACTGTCGGTTCATGACCCCGGAATCGCCTGTAAAGTATCATGGGATGCTCGGTTCCGCCTTTTTCAAGGATATTTTTACGGAATGAATTTGCAACTTCTCTGCTGAATAATCCCTTTTCGGCAAACAGGCTGAAAGCATCCGCATCCAGTACTTCTGCCCATTTGTAACTGTAGTAACCGGCTGCATATCCGCCTGAAAACAAATGCCCGAACTGGGTACTCATGCAGGCTCCATCAATAACCGGAAAAATTTGTGTTTTTTTCCATGCATTTTCTTCAAATTCTTTTATGCTTCCCTCAAATGGATTTTTTAGTGTGTGCCAGGCCATGTCCAGATAACCGAAACTCAGTTGGCGGACTGACAGATATCCGGCTAAATAATTATCGGATGCTTTTATTTTTTCAACCAGTTCGCCCGGAATTTTTTCACCGGTTTTATAGTGTGAAGCAAACTTGTCGAGAAATTCCTTTTCAACAGCCCAATTTTCCATAATCTGTGATGGCAGTTCAACAAAATCGCGATAAACATTTGTCCCGGAAAGACTTGCATACGCCGAGTTTGCAAAAATTCCGTGAAGAGCATGCCCGAATTCATGCAGCAGTGTTGTTACTTCACTGAAAGTCAGCAGTGCTGGCTTTGTTTCGGTTGGCCTTGTAAAGTTCATTACAATTGTAATATGAGGGCGTGAGTCTTTGCCATTTTCTTTCCACTGTCCTTTAAAATC
>CAZXTX010000505.1:0-1778 GCA_964643695.1 uncultured Mariniphaga sp.
TGTTTTTGATATGGTGATTCAAAAGTTTTTACCACTGTTTCCGGATTTCGTCCCATGTGCCCGTATGCAGCTGTTTCAAAGTAAACAGGATTGCGCAGTTTTAATTTTTTTTCAATTGCTGCAGGACGCAAATCAAACACTTCCTGAATTTTTTGAGCAATTTCACCATCAGTAAGCTGCACATTGCTTCTGCCGTAAGTATTTACATAAACACCCACAGGGCGTGCCACACCAATTGCATAAGCCAATTGCACAAGAATCTCATCGGCTATGTCTGCGGCAACCGTGTTTTTGGCGACATACCGTGCGGCATAAGCTGCCGAGCGGTCAACTTTTGACGGGTCTTTACCCGAAAATGCACCGCCGCCGTGTGCTCCTCTGCCGCCGTAGGTGTCAACAATTATTTTTCTTCCGGTAAGGCCAGTGTCGCCATGAGGGCCGCCAATCACAAACTTTCCGGTAGGGTTGACATGATAAACTATGTCACTGCCAAAAAGTTTTTGAATTCTTTCGGGCAGTTTGGCTTTAACGCGCGGAATGAGAATATTAATCACATCTTCCCTGATTTTGGCAAGCATCGGTTCGTCGTCATCAAACTCGTCATGCTGGGTCGAAACCACAATGGTATGAACCTTCAAAGGAGTATTATCATCCGAATATTCAACGGTTACCTGCGATTTTGAGTCGGGGCGGAGGTATGTCATAACTTTTTCTTCACGCCTTATTACTGCAAGTTCCTTTAAAAGTTCGTGCGACAGCTCAAGCGGCAGGGGCATATAGTTGTCGGTATCCTTGCAGGCATACCCGAACATCATTCCCTGGTCACCTGCACCCTGGTCTGTTTTGTCTTCCTTTTCAACACCGCGGTTAATGTCGGGGCTTTGTTCGTGAATGGCGACAAGAACTCCGCACGAATCGCCATCAAAACGGTATTCACCTTTTGTATAGCCGATTTTGTTGATAACGCGCCGGGTAACCTCCTGTACATCAACATACGTTTTTGATTTTACTTCGCCGGCAACAACAACCTGGCCGGTTGTAACCAGTGTTTCAACAGCCACTTTTGAGTTTTCGTCAAAAGCGAGAAATTCGTCCAGCAATGCATCGGAAATCTGGTCTGAGACCTTGTCCGGGTGCCCTTCGGAAACAGATTCACTTGTAAATAAATAACTCATAATAATCCCAAATTTTAACCGGTATTAACCGGTATGTTAAACATTTATTTTACGACTGCGGGATGTATCGGATTGAAAATGATGAAAAAAAAGCGATTGCTTTAGCATTTTTTTTCTGTGGTTGCAATCAATCTCAAATCTTTCCACGTAGCATTTGCAAAAGTAGTATTCTTTATGGAAATACAATAAAGGTATTTGGGTTTTTAACTATTTTAATTTATTGTTAGCCGGCTGTCAGGGCTGGTTACTTTCTCCAGTAATTGTTTGCCGCTGCTACTGTCTGATACTCAATAGCCACTACTTCGGCAGAAAGAATAAGCAGTTCAGCATCTTCGGCATATAAGCCGCGGAGTCTTTTTTTAACTTCAGGATCGCTTTGGATAGCACCAATGGTTTTTCTGGCCATTTTAATTGCCAGTTCTCTGCCTTCCTGAGGTGTGAGAGTAATCAGACTTTCCAGCCATACATCCTGATCTGCCGAAACAGCGGCAGATTTAGCGGGTATTGGCAGCATTGAAGCAGTCTGCACATTCGATTTCTCACTTTTTGATGAGTCTCTGGCGGTCTGACTGCAGCCCATCAGCAGTCCGATGAATAATGAAA
>CAZXTX010000506.1:0-1775 GCA_964643695.1 uncultured Mariniphaga sp.
ATCAGGCAAACCGCCGCACCGAATTTAAAATAACTGCGGTTGACTCTGAAATGACGGGACTGGAACAATTGCCGGATATTTTTAAGGAAGGTGATGAAATAAGTATAAGTATGTTTCCCGCAGGATTTTTTGAAACCTGCAAGGATTAACTTTTTATCAGCCTGTTGAAAAACTATTTAACGGTAAACTCGATATAGCGCTTTCATAAAAACAATTAATTTAGCCATACTGAATAAGGTAATAAGGTTTTTGTAATTCTTCTTAGCAACATTTACTAAGGTTGTGATATCAAAATAAGGTTTGAGTAGCATTTAAAACCTTATTTTCAACAAAATCAAGCTTAGTAGAAAACAAAAATCTAACAGAGCCTACCTTATTAGCTTATTTCTTAGTTTATTTATCTCTCTTAAATCGAACTCACGTTATTTGTTATTTTCAAGGAACCTGCTTTTTAAAAACAATTGATTTTCAGCTTATTGTAATAAATTGTAGTGCTGCCTTCAAAAGGGGAGTCGGTTCCGATAATTAACCATAAATTTCCGTTTTCATCGGTTTCGACTCCAAACGGCGATTCATTGGTAACAGTTTGCAGCTTATATTCACCGTCACCGGTTTCATAAGAAAATTCGGCAACAATTATCATATCTTCCCCGCTCTTTTCGTTGCTGCCTTTACTTATATTCAGGCTGTAAACACTGTTTTCATCCCTCTGTTTAAGCAGTTCAAAACCGGTTGCGCCTGCTTTCATGACAAATCTTCCCTCATTGGTTTCGTCATCTCCGGCATCCTTAACCGAAACAGCCGCCGCAAATTCAATATCAAATGTGAGAAAATATACTTTTTCAGGTTCGAGTCCGGTAATTTTTCGTTTTATAAACATAAACAGACCGTTGCTGCCGTTTTGTGCAGTAAGTTTGAGGGCACCTTTTTTTTGTCCGGGAACAGTATCATATTCAAACTGAAATTCCATGAATTTCTCCTCATCGGTGCGGTAACCGGCGTAATCACCCTCCCACCCTTCCGTTCCTTCTTCGAAACCAAAGAAGAACTCAACCGGGTCGGGTTGGTCCAGATTATTGCCACACGAAAGGACAATGAACAAAACAATAACTGCCGTAATTTTCTTTATCATTCTGAATGTATGTTGATTCTGTTTTTTTAATGCAGGGGTAAATTTAAAAAAATTTAATTACCATCCCGTACAAATCTGTCAATTCAATTTAGACTGTGGCTTTACGGTTAAATTACAAAAACACCTGCCAATCGTTTAGCATAAAAGAAAATAGAATAACATTCACATTTTTTCTATTTTTGTGAGCTGTAATTTTGAATTTTAAAAAAATGACTAAAAAGCCCACGGTTCTCAGCGGAATACGTCCCACCGGATATCTTCATCTTGGAAATTATTTTGGTGCGGTACAGAATTTTATCAGAATGCAGAACGATTTTAACTGCTTCTTCTTTATTGCCGATATTCATTCTCTTACAACACATCCCACACCTCAGGATTTGCATGCCGGGGTAAAACAGGTTCTTGCCGAATATCTTGCATGCGGAATTGACCCCGAAAAAGCAACAATATATATCCAGAGTGATGTTCCTGAAGTTAACGAGCTTTACACCATTCTGAACATGAATGCCTACCTTGGCGAACTGGAGCGTACCACCTCTTTTAAGGAGAAGGCACGGCAACAGCCAGATAATGTAAATGCCGGACTGCTCACCTACCCCGTGCTTATGGCTGCCGATATTATAATCCACAAGGCCAATCTGGT
>CAZXTX010000507.1:0-1770 GCA_964643695.1 uncultured Mariniphaga sp.
TAATTTTTTCTCATTATTATCTTTAATATTTATAAATATAAAAAATGGATTTATTGGGTTTTTTAAACAGTCCTGCGGGAAAAACTGTGATACAAAGTGTTTCATCACAAATGGGTATGACTCCGAAAGAAGCAACATCTGCCGTCAATGTTGCAGTTCCTGCAATTCTGGCAGGTTTAACAAAAAATGCACAGTCAGCCAAAGGTGCCGAAAGTCTGAACAGCGCACTTGAATCAAAACATGACGGTTCTCTGCTTGATAACCTTGCATCAATGCTGGTGACACAGAGAGGTGCCCTTCAGGAAGACGGCAGTGGTATTTTGAATCATGTTTTTGGAAACCAAACAAATGCAATTGAAAAGGGTGTTGCTCAAAAAACGGGGCTGAGTATGGATAAAATCGGACCTCTTTTAACAATGCTTGCACCAATAGTAATGGCTTATGTAGGCAAACAAAAACGCCAAAGCAACACTGCTGCAGGTGGTTTGGGAGATCTTCTCGGAGGTTTGTTTGGTGCAGGTGCTCCTGCTTCCCAGAAAAAACCGGCAGCCGGCGGATTGCTCGGAATGGTTTCGGGTATGCTGGATAAAAACAAAGACGGTAATATCCTTGATGATTTACTCGGAGGCCTGCTTAAGTAAGCTGTTGTGTTCAAAGCCAGGACAGTGCTGGCAATGAAAATTAAAATATGATTTTGAATTATATTAACTGGAATCCTGATCCGGAGATAATCAATATAGTCGGGATTTCAATTCGTTACTATGGATTGCTCTTTGTAGGTGGATTGATTCTTTGTGTCTATATTTTAGGCTGGATTTATAAAAGAGAGAATATGCCATCGGAAAATCTGGAAAGATTATCAATATACAGTATGATTGGTATTGTTGTAGGAGCAAGACTTGGACATTGTTTGTTTTACGAGCCTTCTTATTATTTAACTCATCCCCTGGAGATGATTCTGCCGGTTACTTTTCCTCCTGATGGTGGAATAAAGTTTATTGGATATCAAGGATTGGCAAGTCATGGTGGTATATTAGGTTTGCTCATTGCCTTGTATTTCTATTCCCGAAAGACTAAACACTCAATGATTGATACGCTTGATTTGATAGCGGTTGTTTCAGGATTGAGCTTTGGATTTATTAGGCTTGGCAACTTTATGAATTCTGAAATAATAGGTATGCCGACAACAAACCCCTGGGGTGTGATTTTTGAGAGAGTAGATAACATACCAAGGCATCCAGCTCAATTGTATGAGGCTATTTCCTATTTTATCATTTTTGTGGCTATGATGATTCTTTACATAAAAAGAAGAAACAGACTTAAAAACGGATTCTTTTTTGGGCTTGGTTCTGTTTTATTTTTTACAGCCAGATTTTTAATTGAGTTTTTAAAGGAAGATCAGGTCGGATTTGAAGAAGAAATGACTTTAAATATGGGACAATTATTGAGCATCCCTTTTATTTTGATAGGGATTGGATTTATGATATATGGACAAAGAAAGACAAAAAACTCAATGCACACGTAATATATATAAACCAGACGATATAAGTAATTTAAACTTTTATACACTTACTTAATTTCGTAATGTTACGATGACTGGTTCCACATTATTATCTGTTGCCAAAAGCTATTTATGCCAGCCAATTTGTATTGTTACAAAGTAATTGCGCGGATTTCCCGGATAAAAATATCTTGGAGGCATATTGCCTGCCGGAAGTATATTAACTGCAAGCATTGACGCATAATGTACATCGAAAATATTCTGGACAC
>CAZXTX010000508.1:0-1767 GCA_964643695.1 uncultured Mariniphaga sp.
GCCGATTCCCCTGTCACATTATCAGTAACCACAATAGTAGTTTCGCCTTTCTGTTTACCCGTAATTTCAATAACAGCCATAAACCCTTCCTGATTTTCCCAATTGTAAACTACATTTATTAGCTCTGGATTTGTTACCTCCCACGTTATATTCCTATTAGCATTCAAGTAAATTGACTCAGTGCGCAGCTGCATTACTTCGCATATGTTTTTAGATAATTGAAGGTGAATTTTGTTGATGTCTTCATTTTTACGACAACCAACAAAGTTGATTGTGGCAAGGAATAATACCAATATTCCAAATAAATTTTTAGTTTTCATTTTTTTATTTTTAAATATGTAAGGGACTTCTATAAAATTATTTTTTCTTATTCAGCCCTATCTCTGAATCGTTAGATACTCCTTAATAAACTCGCCCGTGAGGTAATCAAACACCACAGTTTTTAGATTATTAGGAACAGATAACTGCACATCAATTGTCTGCTGCGGAATTTCGGGCCCATATTCTTCTGAGTATGCACAATCTATCCACACAGCCTTCCAGTCAGCATAATGTTCATCCAGAAAATCGGCAATTGAATGATGAGGCAGCATCTCAACAATAGCACGGGGCAGAGGTGTTATCTGGGTATGATCGGTAGATACAACGCCCGAAGTAATCCTGCGCATATCGCCCTGTGCATTGGTGGTAAGACCAATTTTGAGGTTTGAGTCGGTATGCAATCCCGTAATAGAAAATGAATACCTGAACAAGAAAGCACCACCGGTGTTGACGCGTGTGACAACTTTATATTCCCCTTCGGGATTAAATCCTTTATTGATATATTCTATCACGGCATCATATGGGATATCCAGCACCTCATTCTCAGAATTAACAGCCACAAATTTCTCATCATCCAGCGTGAAGCCATATATCTTATTAAAACCATAATTCTTATTGTCATTAAACACATTGATTTTTCTAACCTTTGAAACAATATTCTCTCCCTTGGTTTTCAATGCGTCAACTACTGCATCGGGTACAGCATACATCAACTTGTCATTAATAATCTTATAAATTCCGGACTCTTTCACATAAAACCAATTGCCATTTTTGTCAAAATCAACAAAAGTGTCAAAGTTGAATCTGAATCTGTAAACGTTGCCTTTATGTACTGTAAACTTTTGTACTTTGGGAAATTCACTTACTACGCTTACTTTGGTTATGCCATAAATATATTTACTGATATACTCTTTCATTTGCTCCGGCAAATCATCCGGATTTCCAACAAGTTCAGCCAGTGTATTTCCCTCGTGCCCCTCAATATCGCTGTAAAGTTTTTGATTACTCATCCGTATGTCAACCTCTTTGCCGTATCGGTTATGAAGTTGCATAATTTTCACATCAGGCTCTCTTTCTTTCAGTTTATTCAAAGTGCTCTTATGAATAAGTTCTTCGGCAGAAGCTGGTAGCCCGTCTGTCAGTTCGATTGAGTTCCAGTCATAATCTGGTGTAAAATCAATTGTCACATCTTTAAGACTTACAGCAAGAGTTCTTCCTCCATAAAAAGGCTCTTCAATAGCAGATATAAATTCATTATTTCCAAAATAGGTATTCAGAAACGTTTGTACCTTTTCGGACAATTGATCTTCTGCAATGTAGTTGATTTTGTCTTTATCGTTGCAGGATGCAAATGACAAAAGTAATATTGACATCAGCGTGTAAATTGTTTTTTTTGTTTTCATAATTAAATTTATTGTATTTCCCGTTCCATTTTGTATTTATGGA
>CAZXTX010000509.1:0-1743 GCA_964643695.1 uncultured Mariniphaga sp.
GCTCCTCGTCGAGCGAAACTCCAAAACGGGTAACGGCCATTGTGTTACAATTTATCTAATTCGTAGCACGAAAGTATAAAAAATTAAGATATTATACGAATTGTATTTACAAAATAATCGAAACTGTTTTGTAAATTTATGCCGATAGTTAAAATATTTAGAACAATTGAGCAGAGCGATAATTGGTATATTATATTTTTCCAATCGGTATAGTTTTATAGTTTACTTAATTTGAAATCTGAATAAAAAACAATTTCATGTTGTGATTTAGGCTTATCTGTTATAACATTAAAAACACAACTTTCTAAAACGAAAAAGAAATGATACAAACAAGAATACTCATAATAATTTTACTCACTCTTTCAGTAATTTCATGCAAAAGCTGCAAAGTCAGGGACAATCCGGGTTCAAAATCAATTTCAACAAACAGTGATACCGTACATCTGAATTTTACGGTTGAAGAAGCTCCCGAATGGACAAGTTTGTTCCACAGAAATCACGGCTGGTTCGGAGCAGACGGTATATTTTCAATACCGCTAAACGGAATTGACAAAGCCAATGCTTCAGACAGTACCATGTTTCTTTTCAGTGACACCATGGTTGGAGAAATTGACGATGGAAAGATTGTCAGAAGCCACATGGTCAACAACTCTGTTGCTTATCTAAAAGGCAGTACTCCCGATGAAAAAAATATAGTTTTTAGTTATGCAGAAAATAACAACCGCCCACAATCATTATTTATCCCCGCCACACCAAACTCACAATCCGGTGATTACTACTGGCTTGGTGACGGATTTGTCAATCAGGCATTAAACGGAGACACCTATCTTTTTGCCTACCGGATGAGAAATATTGGCGAAGGCGAATGGAATTTCAGACAGGTCGGCAACGTTATAATAAAATTACCGGCCGGCAGCCGACCGCCCTTTGATAATCAAATACAAATTGAAACACCTTTTCTCATAACAGGTGAAAATGAAACCGACAACGGTTCCCTCGGAGCCGGTATTTTTATAAATACGAAAGAAGCCGGAGCACCTTATCCAGATGGGTACATATATGTTTACGGGGTTATTGGAATAATGAAAAACCTGCTGGTCTCAAGAGTGCTTCCCCGGGATTTTGAAGATTTTGACAAATGGAGGTTTTGGGATGGTGAAACCTGGAACAAGGATTTCAGCAAAATTGAATCTGTTACCGAAAATGTGTCAAATGAACTGAGTGTAACGCCATTGCCGGACGGAAGATACGCACTTGTTTTTCAGGTTAACGGCATGAGCAATAAAGTGGGGCTTCGTTTGGGATTAACGCCTTACGGCCCTTTTGGCCCGATTATAAATATATGGGAATGCAGGGAAACAGAGCAAAAAAATTATATCACCTATAATGCCAAAGCGCATCCGCATCTTTCAAATACATGCGAATTGCTTATCAGTTATAATGTAAATTCATTCAATTTTTTAGAAGAGATAAATAAAAATCCGCATTTGTACAGACCGCGTTTCATTAAAATGAAATTTAACTAAATAAACAGCTTTTTATTTTTCATGATTTTCATTAGTAATTTTAATCGTCTATTTATACTATTTTTGACCGGAATTTTGTACTTTAAGAACTTTACAAACTGAATAAAATGAAAAACTTAGCTGCTTTCTCTATTTTTCTGTTTTTAATATCGGCATGTGCCGAAAAAGCAACCGAAAATTACTTTTCCGATCCGGTAGAACTGGTAAATATTCTGAT
>CAZXTX010000510.1:0-1741 GCA_964643695.1 uncultured Mariniphaga sp.
AATTTGCGCTGTTTTGATTTTTATAAAGCAGGATACTTTTCAACACTTAAAAAGTGAAATTGCCTGTTGATTTGAGTTAAAATCAATAGGCAAAACTACTGCCGCCCAAAAACTCCCTAAGCAGAGAAGTTGGCGGAATCTCATTGTCTTCAATATCTTTGAAGAATGACAAGAATTTTAGCAACCGCATTGTTTCCATATATTCAGGCTGATTTTCCAGTACCTGTTTCAGCAGAGGATCAACATATTTTTTCAATACACCCAGTTCGTATGGAGTGGCCGAATTAAACATTACATCGGCATTTTCCTGAAACGGAAAAATATTTCTCTCTTCGCCCCGTCTTACTGACGGCCACCGTTTTATGGTATCGGCAGCTGAATATCCGCGGTATTTGCTGTCGCGGATGATGCGGCGTATCAGGCGGTTATCGGAAGTTGAAACATAAGTCTGTTCATCGATTGAAATTTGTGTCAGTGCCGAAATAAATATTTTATAAGTGTTTTTCTCGTCAATTTTTGTCAAAAGGCGCGGATTCATTCCGTGAATTCCCTCAACAATTAAAATGTCACCACGTTGCAGGCGAAGGCGGTTGTTGCTGAGAATACGCTGTCCCCTGTAAAAATCAAACTTGGGCAAATGAACTTCTTTCCCTTTTAAAAGCTCAATCAGCTGTTCGTTAAAAAACTCAACATCAATTGCATCCAGAGCTTCAAAATCGTAATTTCCGTATTCGTCAAGCGGTGTTTTCTCGCGGTCAACAAAATAGTCGTCAAGCGAAATGTGAAAAGGCCTCAAACCATTTACAGCCAGTTGAATTCCCAGCCTTTTACTGAAAGTGGTTTTGCCCGAAGATGACGGGCCTGCCACCAGAACAACCCTGAAATCTCCATTTCTTTCATTAATGTCATTTGCTATTTCTGCAATTTTCTTTTCATGCAGTGCTTCTGAAATTTTAATTATGTCACCGCTCTTTTTTTTAAGTGCAAAATCATTCAGATTGGAAACAGTATCTACTTTTAAAATGCGTGCCCAGTTTTTATGTTCCTGATAAACATCAAACAATTTTGGCTGAACCGGGGCAGGCTGCAACTCTTCAAAAAACTCCGGATTGGGAATTTGCAGTAAAATACCATCAAAATATTTTATTAATCCGAAATTTGAGATGTATCCGGTTGAAGGCAGCAAGTGTCCGTAAAAATAGTTTCCAAGTCCATTCAGAAAATAGAGACTTGAATAGAGGCTTCCTCTTTGTTCATACAGCTGGGCATTTTCTTCAAGTCCTTCTCTAATCAGGTGGTCAACAGCCTCTTCGGTTGGTAGCCTTTTTTTAATAAATGGAATATCCCTGTCAATAATCGACTGCATTTCATCACGTATCAGCTGAACATCGTTATCGGTTATATCCCTGCCAAATCCGGCAAGTTCACAGAAGAAACCGTTGGAAATTCCCATCCTTATCTGCAGTATGATATGCGGAAAAACCTGTTTCAGTGCGGCATACATTACAAAAATAAGGCTGCGGGTGTACATTTTAATACCATCGGGATGTGACTCGTCAAAAAACTCAATCCGCTTTGGCTTTACAACGCGGAAGGATAGCTCCCGCACCTGATTGTTGACAATGGCACCACAAACGGTATTTTTAAACTGAATATCAAGGTCTTTACTGATTTCGAGAAGTGATGTCCCCAACGGGTAAGAATGTTTTGAACGTGTGTTATGACAATAAATTTCGATTTC
>CAZXTX010000511.1:0-1736 GCA_964643695.1 uncultured Mariniphaga sp.
CGTTCAGGACGAGTTTTCAGATGAACGTAAAGCTCTGGCAGAATTTATTCGCAAAGATGAATTGCTCAAAATCTTCTTCAAACCTTATTTATTTGAGGAAAATGCAGCTACCGGCCATTCTCCAGGGAAAGTTTATATAGAAGAAGTTGAAAATAGCTCTGTTTATATTGGAATGCTGGGTAAGAATTATGGTTTTGAAGATAATGAGGGTATTTCACCCACCGAACGAGAGTTCGATAAAGCTATCGCAGAGAGCATACCGTGCTGGGTTTTTATTAAGGATATTCCGGATGAGGTTCGCCATCCAAAAGAAAAAAAGTTTATTCGGAAAGCGGGCAATTTTGTCTCTTGGAAACGATTCAAAAATATCGAGGAACTTAAAAAAGAGGTATATCGTTCTTCTGTTTTATGGTTAAAGCAAATCGGGAAAATTGATACTGATGACTTTGATAGTTCGCTGCACCCAACAGCTGCTCTCAACACAATATCAGATGTCGAAATAAAAGATTTCATACGAATAGCCAGAGCAAAACGAAACTTTCCATTAAAAGAAACTGATCTGAAAGAAAAAGTGCTTACTCACTTAAATCTGCTCAGGCAAGGAAAGTTAACAAATAGTTCTTTATTGGTCTTCAGTGAAAATCCACAATCTTTTTTCCCAACAGCTACCGTAAAATGTGCACATTTCCATGGAACAGTCGTAAGTAAGCCTATTCCCGATTATAAAGAATTTTCCGGTAATATTTTTAAAATGGCAGATAACGCAATAGACTTTGTGCTGTCAAAAATTAGTCTTTCCACTGGCGATAGGTCTGAGACTAATTTAGTTGAAACTATATATGAAATACCACGTGCAGTCATAGCAGAAGCTATTATTAATGCTATTGCACATCGTGATTATGAGAGTAAAGCAGGAATCCAGATTTCCGTTTTTAACGATAGAATTACAATTGAAAATCCGGGTTCATTACCTAAAGAGCTAAATATATCCCAATTGAGAGAACCTCACAGCTCATTCCCACACAATCCTTTATTGGCCAATTGTATGTTTCTTACTGGTGCAATTGAAAAGTACGGTACAGGAATTCCTGAAATGTATGCTCTTACAGCTGAAAGGGGATTAAAGGAACCTGAATTTAATGATAATAAGATTTTTCATGTAACACTTTGGCGACCTTATGCCGGCACCGCACATGATACCGCACATGATACCGCACATGATACCGCACATGATGAGCTTTTTATTCATATCGAAAATTTACCAAAACGTTTATTGTGGATTATAGAAGGAGAAATGAGCAGAAGTGAAATAATGAGTAAATTAGGACTATCACACAGAACTAATTTTGATAATAATTACTTTAATCCTGCTTTTGAAAAAAAATGGATTGAAATGACCCTGCCTGATATACCCAAAAGTCCTTCACAAAAATACAGATTGACGGAATTGGGCATTCAAGAAAAAATGAGATTGGAAAGAAGACAAAGCAAAGAGTAAACAAAATAATAGATGAAACATTTAATCAGGCATTTTACTAATCCATGAAACGGATGCTGGATATGCCTGAAAAAAATTATCAGTAAAATCTCCCTATATCAAAACAGGCTGCCTCACAATGAAGCAGCCTGTTTTACTATTAAATCAATCTTTAACCATTAATTATTCAATACCGGCATCTTCATATGAAATTCCCAGAGCATCGGCTACGCCGCGGCCATAGGCCGGATCTGCTTTA
>CAZXTX010000512.1:0-1736 GCA_964643695.1 uncultured Mariniphaga sp.
ATTTTATGGCAAGCTGTTCAAAAGAATCGATTTATCACCGTTTCAGATCCGACTTCTATTTTGACACTCACGAGGTTGCCTCGCAATTCTGTTTTATCGATTACGACCGGGAAATTGCAATTGTTGCCGAAATTGAGGAAGATGGAGTTAAGAAACTGATTGGCGTGGGGCGGCTCATCGGCGAACCGGAAGGTGAAGTGATGGAATATGCAATACTAATTGCCGACAAATGGCAGAAAAAGGAACTCGGTTTTATTATAACAGAATATTGTATTGAAATTGCAAAAAACAGAGGAGCCAGGTTAATAGTTGCAGAAACAACCAGCGACAACAAACCGATGCTCACTGTTTTCAGAAGAAAAAATTTTAAACTCAATTTTAACGAGGACAACACTGTTTCTGTGAAAAAAATTCTTGCTGAAGATTAACTTTTTTTCTTTATAAACGTTTAACTCCCGGCATTTGCAGCACATTTGCCGGGAGTTTTTTATAAAATATGAAGAGCAACAACATAGATGATGCGGTAAAACTTATCAGAAAGTCGGAGTATATGGTGGCTTTTACCGGTGCCGGTATTTCTGTTGAAAGCGGCATTCCGGCTTTCAGGGGTGATGGCGGTTTATGGGAAAGCACTCATCCGATTTTTCTGGAAATTGAGTATTTCCAAAAAATGCCGCTCCAGTCGTGGAAAAAAATAAAAGATCTGTTTTATGATAACCTCAGCCGGGCAAAACCCAACTGTGCACACACGGTTCTGGCAAAAATGGAAAAACATAACCTTCTGGAATCGGTAATTACTCAAAACATTGACTTTTTACATCAAAAAGCCGGAACTCAAAGAGTTTTTGAACTGCACGGCTCATACAGAAATCTTATTTGCACCAAATGCAACACCGAATATGACATGAGTTTTGCAGATTTGAATTTTCTGCCGCCAACCTGCTTCATCTGTAAAGGAATATTAAAACCCGATATGGTTTTTTTCAATGAACCGGTTCCGGCGTATGCAAAAAAGCAATCATTCAAAGAAGCCAAAAAAGCTGACCTGATGCTGATAATAGGTACCAATGCCGAAGTTCTGCCGGCAGCGGAAATACCTGAAACAGCAAAAAAAGCCGGTGCAAAAATCATTGAAATAAATATAAAGCCTTCTCCCTTCACACATTCACTAACCGACATTTTTATTGAAGCAAAAGCCACCGACTCAATGAAATCAATCGGAAAAAAACTCTCTCTTTAAACAATACCAAAAAAGTTTCGTGCAAAAGCAGTATTTTTGCAAAAAACATTTCAAATGCGAATAGACATTATAACAGTTTTGCCTGAACTGCTTGAAAGCCCGCTGAATCATTCAATTTTAAAAAGGGCACAGGAGAAGGAGCTTGCCGAAATTCACATTCACAACCTCCGCGATTTTTCGGAAGACAGACACCGCCGTGTTGACGACTACCAGTTCAGTAAAGGGGCCGGAATGGTTATGGCCGTTCAGCCAGTTGAAAAAGCAATTGAAACATTAAAAAAGGAGCGTGACTACGATGAAATAATTTTCACCACCCCCGATGGTAAACTGTTCGATCAAAAGGAAGCAAACACACTTTCGCTGAAAAAGAACATCATCATACTTTGCGGTCACTACAAGGGAATTGACCAGCGTGTAAGGGATTTATTCATAACCAAAGAGATATCAATCGGTGATTATGTGCTCACGGGCGGCGAACTGGCTGCCGCTGTTATTG
>CAZXTX010000513.1:0-1735 GCA_964643695.1 uncultured Mariniphaga sp.
TTCCAGTCATCGTTACTTGATTTTTTGATGGTGCTTTCATCAAGGGTTGCCAGTACTTTTACTTTTCCGCGTGGATTTTCGCGAAATGAATACCATTCGTCAAAAGTTGTGTATGTTTTCATCCCTTCGAAAGGTTTCATAGCCGGATGATCCGTATTTTCAAAAATTATGGTGGCAGTTTGTGCCGGCGGATGAATTTTGAAATAACCGCCAATCAGATTTCCCCAAAACGGCCAGTTAAATTCAAAATCGGTGGCTGAATGTACACCAACTATTCCCTTGCCTGTTTTCATGAAGTTTTCAAAAGCCTGTTTTTCAGCACTTGACAAATCGTTGCCTGTGGGATTCATAAATACAACCACATCAAAAACTGACAGAATCTCTGGATTGAATACCGAAGTTTCTTCAGTGGCTGTTATAATCCAGTTTTGTTTCGGACTCATATCATAGAGCATTTTTATACCCGATGATATAGACTCGTGCCGGAATCCGCCGGTTCTTGAAAAAACAAGAATGTGGGCAGAATCCTTGAATTCCGGCTCTTTTTCTTGCGCACACATTGAAAATGATATAAGTACAATAAGGGTAAATGTTAAAAATATGGATTTCATAATCAGTTGTTTTTTAATAATAATGCAATGTAATAAAAATAGCTTTTATCTGAATAATACCGAATGGAATTTTACCCTGTCAAAGTTTTATTGATTAACGTGAATTCAATGTATGATAGAGAAATGAGATACTATCCCAAAAAGTGTGTAAAGTGCAAAAAAGTTATCTTTGATTAGGTAACAATAAAAATCAAAAAATATGCACTTTACACAGACGCAAATTAGTAAAATTATTGAACAAATTTTAGAAAAAGAAGATGGATTAAACACCATTTTAAAAATGACATTAGAAGCTTTGATGAAAGCCGAGCGGACAGAACACAACACTTCTACAAGAGATTACAGCAATGGTTTTCGTACCCGTAAAGCATTTGGAGACAAACAAATGCTTGAGTTACAAGTTCCGCGCACTCGTAACGGAGGTTTTTATCCGGTTATATTGGGTCTTTTAAAAAATCAGGAGCAAGAAGCCAAAAGTATTGCTTTTCATTTGTACAAATCTGGTTTGACCACCAGCCAGGTAGGTGAAGTCTTTGATGAAATTTACGGTAAACATTACAGCATTAGCCAGGTAAGCCGAATGTTTGACACAGCGCGTGAAGAGGTTTCAGAATGGTTAAACAGGCCATTGGAAAACTATTATCCTCTGGTGTATATAGATGCAACATTTATTCCCACAAGACGTGTGGACAGTGTAAGCAAAGAAGCTTATTACACATTGCTGGCTGTACGGCCGGATCGTACCCGTGAGGTTTTAGGCATATTCAACTTTCCCACTGAAGGCAGCAGGCAATGGGAAGCTGTTTTTGAACAGCTTAAACTACGGGGTTTGTCACAGGTTGGACTATTTGTCAGTGATGGGTTAACCAATATAGAGGATGCCATATGGAAACATTTTCAGAAAGCAAGCATACAGCTATGTACTGTTCATTTGCAAAGATTATTTTTAAAACAGGTAAAACCAAAACACAAAGCAGAGCTTAGCCAGAACTTTAAAGACGTATTCCGCTCCGATGACCGTAATGATACAATATCAGCCTCAAAACAACGATTTAAAGAGTTTTGTGATAAATGGAGTAAATATTATCCTTACTTCAAAAGAAGAAAGGACAATCCAAGAAACG
>CAZXTX010000514.1:0-1730 GCA_964643695.1 uncultured Mariniphaga sp.
ATTGTAAATACAATTCGTATAAAATGCCTGTAATGATGCAGAATCCATGTTGAAAAAACATTTATGAAGGATTTGAACAAAGATTAGAAGTTTAGGTTTTAGTCTTTATCAGTTGTTTTATATCAGACTAAAAAGTCGCATATTGATAAAATAGCATATATGATAATAGTTAAATTGCTGTAAATCAATAGCGTAGTGCAGTGTGATTTGTTGTTGAATGTCATAGCTTTATATGTTTAATACTTAATATCATAACAAAACAGATAAAATGAAAAAGACAGATTATTTAAAAGTTGCAATTGTTTTAATCACAACAGTGTTCATTATCCTTTCAGGATGTAAAAAAAATGACGAGAAACCGAAAGATGATAAGTTTATAAATCGTACCGTTACTTTGCTTGCTGTAATGCCGGCTCAAACACCTTCTTCCAATACTTTACCGGAAAAAAGTGAAGGTAGTCTCGATTTACTGACAAAATGGAAAGCGGGCGACAAGATTACAACATTTGTTGTTCAGGGTGAAACAAAGGTAAAAGTCGGTGAAAGTGCTGTGTCTGACATTTCGGAAGATGGCAGGAGCTGTTCCTTCAAGATTACTGTCCCCGAAGAAATTGATGTGAGCAGATCATTCGATTTATACGCATTTTACGGGATGCCCGGACGAGGAGTGCAGCTGACCGATGGTGAGATTCTTGTCGATATTGCTCCCGTAAAAAGCGTAAGCTCTGATAAACTCCCGGTACCTGTGTGGTCAAAATCAGGAAAAATTTCACTTCCGTCAGAAAACATCAAACTCATCTTTAATCATCTTGGAGCATATGAGATGATTCATTTCAGAAATTCAAACGATCAGGCTGTTGAAGTTTCAGAATCTTATCTGATTCCTGAAAGTTCCGGTTCACCGCTCTGGTACCATCAGGCAGAAACCGGCAGCATTCCTGTTTTCAATCCTGTAACAGACAGAATTACTACTATTTCGGGTAATTCTGTTTCACAATCTGCATCCGGTATCATCATTAATCCTTATACTACAAAAACCATAGTTTCATGGTATGTGCCTAATGGCAATAATATCCCCAAAGTGGGCTTAAAGATAGATGAGGACACGGCTGTTAACACAAAGGAGGCGAAAAATTTTGCCATGCAGCCTGGTAAAGCCTATCATGTTTATGCAATTCAGGATTGTGCCAAAACTGTATTAACCGATGACGAATATGAAACTGAATTTCCTGTATTGGGGACAGGCGCGGAAGTTGAATTGAAACACGGGATGACAAAGTCAGAAGCAAATTTTACAGTGTTTCTTTATACATCTGCCTCCGGAGTTGAAGTATCCTTGACACTTCATGCAGGTTTAACAATAACATACTATGAATTGAGTTTTCTACTCCCTGTAACATATCAGTTTTGGGATGCAGCTGAAGATAGTGAAACTGAAGATTATGTAAAATTAACATATGAAAAATTAAACGGAAGACATATTAAAGAAAGACTGGGAAAAGGACGAACAATAATTTCTCCGACAGGATTAAAAATGACAATGTCATCTGAAAGCTCAAATCAAAATGAAATTACGAGTGTCACAATACTTGACAATGGAGTGGTGCAGCATTTTAATATAGCTTCACAAACAATTGAGTATAGTGATTATAATCCGGAGTTTGCTAACTATCTTGATGCCATTCATTCGGATGGCGAGACATTAACATACGGCCTGGAAAATGATTATT
>CAZXTX010000515.1:0-1709 GCA_964643695.1 uncultured Mariniphaga sp.
AAAACCATCAGTTGTGTTGTTCCTGATGAGCGTAAGTCAGAAGCAGTTTATAATACTATAAATGCCGAAATTTCAACTGAATGTCCGGCTACTATTTTAAGAAAACATTCTGACACTGTTTTGTATCTGGATGAGGGTTCTGCTTCTAAATTATAACGGTATGACATGAAGCGTGTTCATTCAAAATGTTTTCACGCAAAATTTTTGGGTTTTGTCTTTTTACCGCTTTTTTTATTCGGATTGTCTTCTGGAAAAGGTGATAAGGGGAAGTCTGATGATGAAAAGAAAAAGGCACAACTCGAATTGATTTTAAAAGTTCTGCCTCCTGATCAGCTGGATGTAGAGAGTTCATTTGATACAAGAGGCAGACTCTCTTTTTTTGACCGCACTTTTAATGATTGGCTGGAACGCACGGGTGAGCTGCCGCCCGACTTTGAAAAAATGTCTTCGGTTCCGTTTCTTCCAAACCCGCTGATAATTGATGAGGGAGGTGAGAATATTCCTGTTAAAACCATGGAACAGTGGCATCAGAAACGCGAATGGATGAAAAAAGAGCTTCAGCATTATATAGCCGGAACTTTTCCGCCGGCTCCTGAAAACCTTAAGGCTGAAATAATAAGTGACAAAACCGATGGCAAAGTGCGGCTTCAGTTAGTTGAGCTTTCGTTTGGTCCCGGGCATCGTGCGAAATTAACACTTGAGCTGATGATTCCGCCGGGTGACGGACCTTTTCCTGTCTTTCTTACCCAGTGGAACCATCGCGAATGGGCACAGGTGGCTGTAAGACGTGGATATATAGGCTGTATTTATGCCGGTGCCGATGCAAAAGATGATACTGAAAAATATTCCGAAATATGGGCCGGGGAATATGATTTTACCCGTTTGATGCGAAGGGCATGGGGAGCTTCACGTGCAATTGATTATTTATATACCCTGCCTCAGGTTGACACGGAAAAAATTGCACTTACGGGCCATTCCCGGAACGGAAAAACATCACTGATGGCAGCCGCTTTTGATGAACGGATTACCGCATGTATTCCGAGCAGCGGTGGTACCGGTGCCGAGGTGCCATGGCGATACACTTCCCAGAATTTTGATATTGAGGATATAGGATATCTGGCAAGTGCCCGCCCTTCGTGGCTGCATCCGCGGCTTCGGTTTTTTATCGGAAATGAACATAAATTGCCGGTTGACCAGAATTCGTTTATGGCTCTTATTGCACCGCGCGGATTAATGCTCAGCACTGCTCTTACTGAAGGTGCAAGCAATGTTTGGGGAATTGAACAGGCTTATCATGCAAGCAGGGAAGTTTATAAGTTTCTTGATGCCGAAGACAATATGGCAATTTGTACCCGGTACGGCAGGCATAGTGTAAGTGCCAGAGATATGGAGGGATACATTGATTTCTTTGATTTTGTATTCGGACGGAGCAGCCATAAACCTGAAAACAGACTATATTGCCCTTATTCTTTTGAAGAGTGGAAAGAGTTGAGTGGCGAAAAAGTTAACCCGCTTTCATTTAAAGAAAAAACGGTCAATTCACTTGAAGCGGGTTCGGTTTTGGAATGGGAAAAGAAGAAAAGCGAAATATTAAAAGATATAAACTGGATTTTGGGTGATGAACCGGCCGGAGTTACAAATCCGGGCCCCGGCAGTTTGAGCAGGGCAGGAGTTGGTGAAAACAGTTTTGGAACATTTCTGGTCAGGCC
>CAZXTX010000516.1:0-1708 GCA_964643695.1 uncultured Mariniphaga sp.
AACGTTAAACGGCAATACGGTTATTGAACCTGCACCGCCAAGAGCCGCCGACATAGCTTCGGTTTGTGTGCGAAGCATATTCACATACGAGTCGTAAAGAGTTTTGTTGTATGTGCCGGTTTCACTGTGAATAATCATCTTTGCAGATTCATTGTCCGCCGGATCAAACTCTTTAACAATCAGAGCCCACAGCAAACGTGCAGCACGCAATTTGGCAATTTCCATAAAATAACTTTTGCCGATGCCGAAATTGAACTTGATGTTTTGTGCAACATTGTCGGCAGATATGCCAGCTTCAGTCAGCTTTATCAGATATTCGGCACCCTGTGCCAGTGAAAATGCCAGCTCCTGAACAATTGACGCACCGCTGTTGGAAAAGTACTTTCCATTTACGGTAATAACCCTGAAATTCGGCAGACCCGAGGTTTTTTCAATTGATTTTTCAAGTTTTTCAAAAGCGTCACCTTCAAGCTTCCCCTTTAAAACAAAAGAGCCAAGCGGGTCGTTTGATGCCGAACCATAAACAGCAGCGTCTTTTCCGCTTTCTGAAACATATTCTGCAAAAACCTCAGCAAGACTGCAATTGGCACACTCACACACAAAGTTAATTTCGGCAGCCTTAATGCAAATGTCCTTCAGTAAAACAGCCAAATCATCTTTTGTAATTTCAACAGTACAGTCGAAAACAAAGCCAAGTGAATTTACTCCCTTGTTGAGAATTTCACGTGCTTTCTTATTGGCTTCCGAAAAATCATTAACATAAATATCCTGCCGGATCAACCAGTCGTTACCGGTTTTGTTATTGCCCCTTACATATGGAAACTCTCCGGGAAGCACATCAAGGTAGTCAAGACCGTCCAGATCTTCGCTTCGGTAATACGGTCTTACATTAATGCCTTCATTGGTTTTCCAGACCAGAGCCCTGTCGTAATCCTTTCCTTTTAAATCGGAATGAATAACCGCTTCCCACTCTTGAGTTGAAGCGGGTTTAAAACCGGAAAAAAGATTTTGAACTTTTTCAGTCATATTGAAAATTGTTTTAATAATCAGATTACAAAATTAACCTATTTAAGATATTGAACCTCAGAAATAAGATTGTTTTAGAGTAATGTTAAGAAACCTTACCGCATATTTTTTGATAAACTTATGTAAAGTTTTATTTTTTCAACCGTCCGACAATTACCTGACTGTTTTTTCTGGAAATACCGTAAATAACACCGGAATCTGCAGGATCGGCAGCTATTCCCTGCCCTTCAAACGGTGCGGGTATGGTTTCCAGCCACTTAAGGGTATATCCTTTTTCGGGCAAAGACAAAAGGTAAAGTTCCTTGTCATCATGCCCGGTGGCATAAATAACTCCTTCAGAACTAAAAAACCCGCCTGAATTACTGTAATTTTCGAATTTATTAATTAACTCTTTGGGGAAAATCCAGCTTTTTAGCCTTACGCCGTCAGGTGAAAATTTCACAAGCTGAGTCCATCGGTTATCTTTTCCGGATTCACTGTTTTTCCCCGGATAATGTGCAAAAACCACATACCAGTTACCTTCAAAACTGTCAATCCATGTGGCTGAACCGATATCAATACCGAAACTGTAATTTCCGGCATGCTTCATTGTGCGGGTGTCAAAAATCTCAATTGAACTTGCCATTGGTATTTCAGGAAAATTTGAGTTTGCACAATACAGTTTGCCGTCGATAACCACACC
>CAZXTX010000517.1:0-1706 GCA_964643695.1 uncultured Mariniphaga sp.
TTTTTTTTCACATTTTAAGATTTTTTTCTTGTCGATTTAAATCACCGAATAAAAGAATTTCGTACCTTTAATTCATTAAATGTTAGGGTAATCTGTTATTGATTTGAACATTTCAATATCTGAAAATCCAAAACGATTTCTGAGACAGGAGAATAGTATTTTCATTAAAAAAATGTAGTTATGAAAAAGTATATTTTGGTTATTATTTGTGGTCTTTTGGTTATAAATATTTCACAGGGCCAGATTTTGAAAAATATTGGCGAAAAAGTGTCGAAAAAGGTTGAAGACAGAGCCAGTAGGAAGATAGACAAAACCATTGACGACACGTTGGATAAGGTAATGGAGCCGGAATTGGCAAAAGCAAAAAGCAAGTCACCGGACAGTGAAACGAATCAGGTTCCGGTAATTCGGACTGATAATGTTGAGGCAGCAACAAAACAAACTCAGTCTGAGCAGATTGAAAGAAAGGAAAATGACAGATTCGATGGCCCGAACTGTAAAAAAGCTGAGCTTGCAAAACTGCCGGGCAAATGGAGAGAAAATCCAATGGGCTCTACAACAGATGTTCCTGAAAAGTATGTGAAAAAAGAAAGGGAAGTGATTGCCAAATTCAGGCAGATGTTTATGCAAAATTATAAACCGGTTGGTTTGGTTGTATCCAATTCCGATGTAGTTGGTCTGGATCGTACCAATTATTATGAGGAAACAGCAAAAAACTGGGCTACACTTCCTTATCGTTTAAGTGTTTTCTTTCTTGAATATTATTGCGATAACCGTACCGATACACCTGTTTTGGATGGCAGCGGGATTGAAACCGGTACAAGACTGGAAATTTCTGCCAACAATATGTATCAGGCTTTCAGTTTAGAACCTCACATAGTTAAAACCTCAAAATTGCCTTTAGACCCATGGGTTGCCACCAATTATCAGGAATATGAAATGGATGGCTATATAAAATGGGATTTAAATACCAGCTATAAAAATGATCCGAAGCGAATGGCCGAGATGTGGATAATAACAAATGACGGTAAAAAGCCCTATAGCTTCGTAACTAAAAAAGAGTATCTGGAACGAATGAAAGTTATTTTAAAAGACCGGCTTGAAGAGGATAAAAAAGTGGCTTATTTAATGAATCCGGTAAGGCCTAAAGCTGAACAGGACGCTAATAAACAAAGTTCAATTGAAAGATGGAAAAAAAGCGGTGAAAGCGAAGGCAAAATAAACCACTGGATCAGTGAGTGGCAGACTGATGAAGAAAAACTGGCAGCTCATCTTAAACTAATAAATGATGAATACACAAAAAATATAAACAATATTGACAATTATCTGAAAAAAACCGGTGCCGGAGATTTAGGCAGTCCTGCAACCCCAATCGGAAATGAAGCAGGTATGGAATTCAGCAATTTTGATTCAGGGCCGAATTCATTCAGGGTTTTGAAACTTAACGAGAGTTATTATAACCGGAATCTTCCGCTGTCGTCACCACAGTTTATTACAGTTTATATCAGTAACTCTGCACAGGATAATCCTACTTATTACAAAGCGATTGAGGATACCAAAAAAGCAATAGATGTAAAATTTCTGAAAAGCCTTTTGGAAAAATAATACCGGTTGGAAAAATATAACAGAACAATTGAGCATAGCGATAATTGTTCTAAATATTTTAATCATCGGCATAAATTTACAAAACAGTTTGGACTATTTTG
>CAZXTX010000518.1:0-1698 GCA_964643695.1 uncultured Mariniphaga sp.
CCAAAAAATTGTACTGGGCACCGAAAGCTTCAATTTTATTGTCAAAAGTTTCAAGCCCCACCAGATAAAAACTTCCCTGTTTACCGAGGTGAAATGGCTCAAAACCTTTATTCTTCATTTGCCGGATGTATTTTTCTGCATTTTTCTCATCCTGAAAACTGCCTCCGATCAGATAAAACTTTGTTTCATCCGGCTCAATCTGTCCGGGCAGAACGGAAACAGATTCATCCTCAGCAACAGCTTCCGGCTCCGGAACATTGGTTACATCAGTTTCAACAGAATCAGCAACCATAACAGGCGATTCCGGTTTCTGCGGTATTTCGGTTTTTACCTGTACCGGTTTCTCAGATTGCTTTTTCTTATTCAGTACAAAAAACAGTAACGCAGCAAGAATAATTATTAAAAGCAAAAGTAAAATTCCCGGCCAGCGGTTTCTTCTTTTTCTCTTTATTTCAGGTGCTGATGCTGCGGGCTGAACAGGCAAAACCAATTTTGGCTCTTCTTCCTGAATATCTGCTTCGGGTTCAGATGAAACGGTTTCTTCAGCAATAACGGGAACAGCCGGTATATCCTCTTCTTCCGAAATATTATCTTTAAGAGAAATCTTTTCAAGTCCGTAAACCTCGGGAATAAACAGTTCCCCGGATGATGACTCAAACTTAATCTCGCGATTGTCGGCTAAAAACAGATTACCTATTTTGCTGAGCCGGACTGTTTCACCATAATCGAGTTTTGAAAAAAGCAGTTCAGTAAATTCCAGTATTTTTTGCAGAGCTTCGTCTGTTGAAATCTGTTCGTTTTGGGCAATCCATTCAGCTAAAACACCATCGTTATGATTAACCTCCTGATTAAATGAAACTTCAGCCGACGGCGGCAAAATTTCATCATTTTCCTCATCAATTTGTGCAGGTTTGTATTTGAGCGAAAAAGCCCCCAGACCCGGAACAATTAAAAATCTGTTTTCAGTTAAAAGATGTCTTATGTATTTCTCAATATTCATTCTGATAATTTTATATGGATAAAATTAACAAAATATCCGTTCAGGCAAACAATAAAGTGCCACTGCTTTTATATAAGTAAAATATTATTTTTAATTATGATTATTAAGAAATCATATTTTCATAAAAAATCGGTTCATTTTAAAAAAAGTAAAAATCTTCTTGTATTTAAAAATTCATTTCGTAATTTTGCGAAATGATGAAATGAAGTTTAACATCAATTAAAAATCATGAAAATAAAAATTCTCGGGCCCGGTTGCCAAAAATGTAAAACTTTTGAAAGATTAGTAAACGAGGTTGTTGCTGAAAATAATCTGAACGCGGAAGTCAGTAAGGTGGATGATATTATTCAGATTATGAGTTACGGCATATTTTCAACTCCCGGACTGGTTGTTGACGAAAAAGTGCTGATTAGCGGAAGGCTCCCTTCCAAAAATGAAATTTTAAAACTTCTTACCGAACAAAACAATGGCTAAAAAAAGAGTTGAACTGCCGCTGGAAGTTACAGAGATAGCTGAATATGCAAAGGCATTAAGTCATCCGGTACGGGTTTATATCATAAAGAAGCTGACCGCAATGAATTCCTGCTGTTACAGTGGTGATCTGGTTGAGGAACTGCCAATTGGCAGGTCGGCACTGTCTCAGCATCTGAAAGAGCTTAAACATGCAGGTTTGATTCAGGGAGAAATTGAAGCTCCCT
>CAZXTX010000519.1:0-1692 GCA_964643695.1 uncultured Mariniphaga sp.
ACCGGAATTCTGATTTCGAGATTACTTTCAAAAATACTTTTTCCGCCCAGCGGTGTGCCGCTTGTACGTTTCGGCCCCAAATCGGCACGTTTCCAGCCGCGTATTGAGTTGCTTCCGCCGGAATAAAATCTGTCTTCAACCGGAATGAAACTATCGCTGTCGGCAGAATTTATTCCGCCTGTCATTACCCTGAAAGCAAGAACAGATTCGCCAATTTTATAATATGTTCTGAAATCGGCCAAAAGACGGGTATAGTTAAAATGGCTTCCGAATATGTAGCCGTTAATTTTAAAGTCAACCGAAAGATTTACGCCGTGGTCGGGCGAAAAAGACGGGGCAGAACTGTTGAAAATACCGCTGAGCTGAATTCCGGATTTATTATATAAAAACTTAGTGCTTTCCGTATCGGTGAATTCGGTGTCGCCGGTTTCGATATTCTGGCGTACATCTTCCAGATAATATGTGATTTTTCCTGTTGTTGACGGAGTAAAACGATAGGTAAAGGGAATGTTTATTCCAAATGAGCTTATGTCATATCCCGGTTCCCTGTTTCTCATTAAAAACGGATTAACGGCAAGTGTGCTGTTTACCCCTAAAAAATGGGGATGAATCCACCTTAATCTTACAGAATATGGTTCAAGATGCGAATGTTTGATATACATGTTCAGCCTTTGGGCACCTTCCGGAAATTTTCGTAAAGTTAAATCGGCAAATGCCCTGAATTTCTCTTCAGTTCCGTATCCTGCTCCAAATCTGGAATTTAACCTCGGTGTTTCTTCAATATGTATTTTTACCGGAACCGGAGTTTTTTTTGTTTCAGAATCTCGTTCGGGCAATACCGAAACGATTCTGAAAAGCTCCAGATTGTACAATTCATTCCGGGTTTTATCCAGTTGCGATTTTTTATAAACATCACCGGCTTCATATTTAAGCTGTTTTCTTATAAAATTTTCAGATATATATTTATTGCCGGAAATGGATGTTTCTCCCAAATATGTTACCGGGCCGGTGTTGATGATATATGTGATTCCTGTTGAAAAATTTTGCGGTTTTAGGTTGAGATTGTAATCTGTTGTGGCATACGCATAGCCAATATTTTTAAATTCTTCTTCCAATAAACCTAAATCACTTTTAAGGTCTTTGTCCCTGAACCGGCTTCCTTTTTTCAGGCTGAGTTTTTTTGATACTGAATTTATAAGCGAATCGGTATCAAATTTTGCAGAAGCATCTGAAAATTTCACTGAAACCGAATCAACTTTCACAGATTCGCTTTCAGAAATTTCAAATAAAATTTTTACTGTTTGTTTTTTATGGTTTATTTCATGTTTGCCGGGAGTTATTTCTGCATTTATAAAACCTTCTGACTGATAAACCTGTCTGATGCGTTCTGTGTCAAGTTCTTCTAATTTGACGCTGTATAAAAAAGGCTCTTTTTTTCTGACAGTTTTATCAAACCAGGAAACTTCCTTCAGAACCATTTTATCGGTAATAAAATCCTTTTTCAGGGTTTTGTTTCCTGTGAAAGAAATTTTGCGGATTTCATAATTATCCTGTGCTGCAAGAAAGTGTGCAGAAAATAATAAAAACATACCAAATAAAATAGAAACAAAATATTTGGCATGTTTTATTTTCTTGGGAATAAATTTTAAAATCATCAGAAAGCAGCTGGTATCATTATACAATAATAAAAAA
>CAZXTX010000520.1:0-1691 GCA_964643695.1 uncultured Mariniphaga sp.
AAAACAAGGTGTGGTTATTATTTTGGTTTATCTGGAACACTATAATAATTATAAAGCAAGAGAAAATATATTTAGAAAACGAGGTGCAGCGCACCGAAATATTTGTAGGAATAATATTACAGACAAGATAGTAAGGTGCAGCGCACCGAAATATTTATATTGATAATAGGTCATACGCGGTTCTGCTGCTTGCTTTCTAAGTTGTTTTTGCATTGAAAATGAGATGCGAATGAAATACCCGGATTTATCAAAACACCAAAACTGAGCCGTTTATTAGTGTTAATCGGCTCAATTTTTTTATATATTTGCACCGATTAACTGAGCTAATCGGCTCATAAAATATAAACAATGTATAATTGGCAACATAAAAAATGGGCTAATTTTATTTATAACGAGCAGGTTGTAAGTGAATTTGCCATGCAATTTGCTGAGCTTGCAGGTGTGGCTTCGGGTATATTTTATACACTTGACAGCACTAAACAACAAAATGAAATTATCGGCTTAATAATTTCAGAAGCCTTAAAAACTTCTGCAATTGAAGGTGAAATGCTTTCCCGGGAAGATTTAATGTCTTCTATTCGTAATCGGCTTGAATTAAATGCCACCATTATAAATGTAAAAGACAAACGTGCCGAAAATGTAACTTTGCTTATGTTGCAAGTGCGTGAAAATTATGCTGAAAAGCTGTCTGAGAAAACCTTAAAAAGTTGGCACAAAACTCTTTTTAACGATTCAAAATATATAAATGCAGGCAAGTATCGCAAGGGAGATGAACCAATGCAAATAATTTCCGGAGCTGTAGGAAGAGAAATTGTACATTATGAAGCACCGCCTTCAGATAAAGTTCCGCAAGAGATTAAACAGTTTGTGGTGTGGTATAATGCTTTTAAAACAGAAGGTAATATGTTGAAAATAATGATAAAAACTGCAATTACTCATTTATATTTTGAAAGCATACATCCGTTTGAAGACGGAAATGGCAGGATAGGACGGGCTTTGATAGAAAAATGCCTGGCAGAATCCTTAAACAGACAAATAATATTAAGTGTGTCAACGGCTATTGAAAGTGATAAAAAAAGTTATTATGCCGAACTGAACAAAGCTTCAAAAACACTTGAGATAAACGATTGGCTTGTTTATTTTGCAAAATTGCTTATCACTGCTCAACAAAACACAATAGATGTAATTAATTTGTCAATCAGAAAAACACGATTTTTTGATACTTATGAAAAAGTATTAAATGACAGACAAATAAAAGTTTTAAAAAAAATGTTTGAGCAGGATGCCGAAGATTTTAAAAAGGTGATAACCGCCAGAAAATACGTTTCTATTGGCAAAACTACAAAAGCCACCGCTACCCGGGATTTGCAGGAACTGACAAAACTTAAAATTCTTTTACGGCAGGGCGACGGAAGGAGCACACACTATGTTTTGAATCAATAAACGGATTGTGAATAGAAATATTCATCTGTATCCGAATATGAGAAAATTTATTGATGCTGATTCATAATGAAGTTTCTGTTGGAAAGGTAAAACAGGTTTTGATGATTTGAAAAATTGAGCGTTAAGCTATTTGTTTTTTATGTTTCGGTGCGCTGCACCTTATCCGGCATTTCTCAAATTGTTTCTACAAACCTGCCCGCCGCGGCAGGCGGGTTTTACGCGGCTCTGCCGCTTACTTTATTAAGTTT
>CAZXTX010000521.1:0-1678 GCA_964643695.1 uncultured Mariniphaga sp.
TTCAAAAGCAACTTTATCGGTCCAGGCTAAATCTACGATGTGTTTCATATTAAATCTTATTTTTTATTTTAAAAATTATGCGGTACAAAGATATAACATTTGAACATCTGCATAAACCGTTTTAGAAATAGATGACAAAATTGTATATTTATAGCTTTAAAAATCTGACAATCACAATCAATAAGCCAAGTCAGAATATAATCAACATTTTTATTAAAAATGAGAAGTATTATTAAAATGCCTGCCGAAGAAGAAACAGATTTAAGCAGTTTTAATTTATTTAAAAAGCTGAATGAAGAAGAACTTAACCATCTGAATTTCGAAAAGGAGTGCTCGCTTTATAAACGCGGAACCATAGTATATCGTGAAGGAAGCAGACTAACCGGATTTTATTGTGTTACCCGGGGAATTGTAAAAATTCTCAAAACCGGCGTTGACGGGAAAGAACAAATAATAAGATTTGCCAAACGTGGCGACATCATTGCTTACCGGTCGCTTTTAAGTCAGGAACCGGCATGTACAACCGCAATAATTATTGAAGATGCTGTTTTGTGTCATATTCCATATCAAACTCTTCTGTTTCTGATTAAAAACAACTGGCAGTTTTCGCATCACATGCTGCAGATTATGAGTCGTGAACTGCGTGAGGCAAACAGTTATATTACTGATATTGCTCAAAAAACCGTTCGTGAACGACTGGCAGAAATTCTCCTGCTGCTGAAGGAAAATTTTGAACTGGATAATCATAACACCCTGCAAATTTCACTTACACGCGAAGAGCTTGCAAATATTGTGGGAACAGCCACCGAATCGGTTATAAGACTGCTTTCAGAATTTAAACAGGACAATCTCATTGAACTTCATGGCAGAAAAATTAAATTTGTTGACGCTAACGGGCTGCGTAAAATTGCCAATATTTAATTCTGATGCAAGACAGACATAAAAACAAAGAAAAATATTTTCTTGAACAGGCACATACTACTGAAAAATATGTAATTCCATACATCCAGGAGCTTCTAAGTTTTGGAAAAAATACAAATGTTCTTGAAATAGGCTGCGGCGAGGCCGGAAATCTGAAACCTTTTATTGAGCTTGGCTGTAAGGCAACCGGAATAGATATATCGTGCAGCCGCATTGAACTGGCACGCTCATTTTATGAAAATCATCCTCAAAAAGAAAATCTTGAGCTGATTTGCAAAGACATATATAAAGCTGATTTTAAAGGAAGAACTTTTGATTTGATAATAATGAGGGATGTAATAGAACACATTCCAAATCAGGAGATTTTTATGAAATACGTTAAAACTCTGATGAACCAAAACACTAAATTCTTTTTAGGGTTTCCGCCATGGCAAAATCCGTTTGGGGGGCATCAGCAAATCTGTCAAAATAAATTTTTATCGAAACTGCCCTATTTTCATTTGCTCCCGGAAAAAATATATAAATCTGTTCTGAAAGTTTTTGAAAAAGATGAAAGAAGAATTGAAAATCTGATGGAGATTAAAGCCACCGGCATTTCAATTGACCGTTTTGAGCGGATTCTGAAAAATGAAAATTACAAAATTGACAAACGCACCTTCTTTTTTATTAATCCGAATTACGAAACCAAATTCGGGTTTAAACCCAAAAAACAGAATAAACTTATTTCTGCCATTCCCGGATTAAGAAACTTTTTTAC
>CAZXTX010000522.1:0-1677 GCA_964643695.1 uncultured Mariniphaga sp.
GATTGGTTTAAAAACTGTTTGACATTTTACCGTATATTTCTTATAGACAGAACAAATCCCGGCAAACGGATGGCAGATTTTGGTGTTCCAAATTCTCTTTTATTATTTTATCAGTAGTGAGAAGATAAATTACTCATCAGTCGTGTCTTTGTCAATTTTTACATCCGGCAGGCCAAGCAGGCTTCTTAATAATCCGTGAATGAGTGCAAGGGGCAAGAGCAAAAAACCGATTATGAGCATGCTTAATTCATAGAACAAGGTACTGCCTTTATATTTTTGTCCTTTAAGTCTCGAAAGAAATGCGCTAAAGGGGATTCCGTACATATTTCCGCCAATCATTACCTGACATGCCGAAAGAATAATGGCTGCCTTGTTTTTGCCATATTCTGCCACAATTGAGTCGCAGGTGCTTTTCCGGGGGAATCCTCTTGTATCGGCAAAGTGTTGAGCAAACAGAATTGCCTTTGCCTCCTCCGGCTTGATGTAATCATCCCCACCGCTTAAAAAAGTACTGATCTCTTCATTGCTCATACCCAGTTTAAGAGCCATTTGAGTATGCTGATATGAACAGGCCGCACAGCCGTTCACCTCGGTAACAGCCAGTTGCAGGCGTTCTATGAAATGCGGGTCAACCAATTTGCTTTTTTTGTTTCCAATAAGTCTGGAGGCTGCTTTTGGAATATAAATGAATGAACGATACAGCTCCCATAAATTAAATTTCCGTTTATACTCGTTGTTCTGAAGTACCGATTCTGCCAATCCTGCTATTGTGGTCATGCTTATTTGTTTCAATTATATTTCACAAATTTAATTATTACAGTTCAATATATCTAAAACAGAGGATATACCTTCGGCCGGTTTTCTTTTGCGTTTTAAAAAAGCATGTTAAACACAGACAGATATTAATAATTCGGGAGTTAAATATTCTGTAATGCAAGTGTGGATTTATGTTATACGAATTGTATTAACTGAAAATATTTAATTTTACCTTCCATTCTAAAAATTAAGTTTTGAATTATCACGATATACATAAAGCTGTAAATGAGATGAATCAGCTCGGAAGTGAATTGGTTCCATTTCTGTTTGGTTTCGATTTTGAGCTGAAAAATGCTTTTTTAATTAAAAACCCTCTGACACAGAAAGATATTCTTTTCCGAACCCCCGATGCGGCCAATTACGAACTGCCTGCCTGCCCGGGCAATACAGATTTGATAATAGAAATCAGTGATTTTATTGGCAAAGATGATTACTGTAAAAGTTTTGAGTCGGTGATGCGTGCCATTGAGCGAGGCTACAGATGTTTGTTCTTTAAATGGCACAATGCGGCAGCAGTTATTAAAACAGGAAACAGTCAAAGAAGTGGATATAAGTATCGACAAACTCGGTAATTATGATAATGTGATACTGATTAACTCTATGCTCTCACCCGATACAAGTGAGCCGGTACCGGTTCGCAACGGCATTGTTTATTGATTGGTTTTCTGCACCTAAAAGGCAATTAAGGGCTGTTTTTGGTTGTCTTATAATGTCTTACCAGCTTTTCGTCCGGACAGGTTTTTTACCCAAAACCAAAACACGAAGCCACAACTAAAGGTTAGCAAAAAGTTTTCAGACAACAAACAACCTGTCTGAGGATAAGACTTTGTTATGGGGCAGATTGTGTCTATTTTGTATATT
>CAZXTX010000523.1:0-1666 GCA_964643695.1 uncultured Mariniphaga sp.
AGTAATTTTTCAAAAACATCAGTGCTATCCTTCCTTGTGGGGGAAAGATAAAAGGGCGACCATCGCGTTTTTCTTTAAGCTCAAAGTCCTGAATAAAATCATCCCATGGGATGGCTAAGTAAAGTTTGCCTAAATCACTCTCGTAAAAGCGAGCTTTGAAAAGATTAAAGTTGTTTTCAGGATAAAAGTCAAATTCCTTTTGGATCTCATTAAATCGTTGTATCTTCATATCACTTTTTTAAGAAAAACCCCGTTTTTGAGCTGTTTTGCTCTTTTTCGGGGTTTTTGCTATATAAAGATACTAAATAATTAGTTAAAAATCAAATGATTAGGGGTTTTGTGAAGGTGCCTATCTATAACTTTAAAGACAACAATATTCAATAAATATCCATTGCGGACGAACGCAGTGAATGGGGTATTATTTTTTTTAAAAGTAAGTTTCTACTGCAAATTCAAATTGATTAATAAATATCTCTTTAAATTTTGATATGTTGTTTTGTTCGTAAAACAGCAAGATTGCTTTTTTGTAGTTTAAAGAATCAACTGTTCTGAATGAAATGGGGCAATGCTGATAGTATATTAATAATGCGTTGCATATAATTCGTGCTGTTCTTTTGTTGCCATCCATAAATGGCTGAATGTATGATATTAATATTAATGCTAAAAGTGCTTTTTCAAAAACATTCTTCTTGGCATTTATCAGTTTACAAGCTGACTCTAAAGCTTCACGAATTTGAAATTCGTTTTCTAAAGGCCGATAATTGGTTCCTGATATACCTACTCTGTGTGTTCTTAAATTTCTGTCAACAGCAAGCTCTTTAATAAGCAAACTGTGTATATCTTCAATTTTGGAAACGGACAAAGGGATTAAATAATCCGGATGTTCAATAA
This sequence comes from uncultured Mariniphaga sp., assembly GCA_964643695.1. Taxonomy (GTDB): domain Bacteria; phylum Bacteroidota; class Bacteroidia; order Bacteroidales; family Prolixibacteraceae; genus Mariniphaga. The sequence continues at coordinate 892 of CAZXTX010000523.1, forward strand.
TGAAATCAAGTGCATCTTTATGATTTAAAAGCATGATTGCCTCTTCCTTTGTTTTGCCGGATGCAGTTTCTTTATCTTTCAGCAATCTTTCAGTCTCGAGCAAAGAATAAGTATTTCCTTCAATCTGTGATGATTTCCAGCTTAAATCGATTGCCAGCCGCTCTAATTCTTTTTTATATTCAAAGTCTGATAAATGAGCAATATTTTCTTTATGTTTTTCTTGCAAGCCTAATAGCATTGCAAGTTCTTCTTCATTCAAAACTGCCGATTTATCCAATAACTCAAAAATTTCAAAATTAAACTCTTCTTTGATTAGCCTTTCATCTATCTCCTTTTCAAAATAAAGATTTGCATCAATAGGATACAGTAACTCGTATGAAGATGATATCCTGTATTTAGTGCCTTTGCCTTTCCCTTCCGATATAATAAACTTTTCAGCCAATAATTGGGTCAGTCTCCGTTTCAGCGTAGCATAGCTGAACTCATCCGGAAATGCCTTATGAATATCACCGGAAGAACAATTTGCATTAGTCTGAATAAACTTTAAAATTTTATTTTCTCTTGTATCGGACATATTGCATATTATATGGCTCATAAAAGTATAAAATACAGCTCAATTTTCACAATAAACAAGCTTTATTTTTTTGATTATGAGCCATAATTTATGCGCCGGTTATTTCAATAGTATTTCTCTGCTTCTTGTTTTAACTGAGACTGCCAGCCATCCTTCACGGCAGGTTCTTCTGAAAAGGCAGATAAACTTCAGCACTTCCTG
>CAZXTX010000524.1:0-1652 GCA_964643695.1 uncultured Mariniphaga sp.
TTTTTGTGTGGTTGCGGCTACAGTTTTACTTACGACTTATTTTTTGCATAAGTATAGCTTTTTGTGAAATAACTCCATTATCATTTTTAACAAAAACAACTTATCAGATTTAGTAACTCAATTTTCCTTAAACTGTAAATTTTCAAAATCTTTATTTTTGTTCTTTAAGACACAGAGGTCTGTGTAATGAAGTATATTTTTTTCTATTGCTTAAACGAGAATCAAAAAGCATTTCTTCAAGCTTTAGACTAGCTTCAATTTCATCTTCTAAAATTTTAATAAAATCTTTAATTTGATTATTATCTTCTTCAAACATTTTCCATGAAAACATAAAATCAAAATGATGCCCATGTCTGTAAAGTCTTCCCGGGAGTGGTTTGTTTTCTTTGTTACCAATCAAAATACCATAGCGTAAAAAAGGGTGTACATATTTATGTGTTTGTGCTTTTTGGCTGTATGTAATAGCATCATGTGTCGAAATATTAATTTTTGCTTCGATAATTACTCTTGGTTTCCATTCCTTTTCACTTAATTGTTCATATACCAATAGATCAGTTTCGTAAGAAAATGGTTTTAACATCTCAGGTTTATTCTCTTTATAACTGTGTATTTCATATGCATATGGCAATCTTCGTCCAATATCTATGCAAATATTATTATTATTTATTTTTAGTTGATCTTCAATGTCTGTTTTAATTGACTTTACCCATTCTTTTTCATTCATAATATAAAAGTTTTTTAGTGTTTTGCTAAAATACTGTTTTTCAAATAAAAACACATTCACTATAGTTTTATTTATCAATATATTATTCTTGATAAGAAAATTTTAATTAATCACAGCATGATAAATATGAGAAGAAAATTCAAATCTAAGTATGATAATATTTTTATATAAATAGATTGCAGCCCTGTGAGAGTCCCCAAACCTTTCATTCATGGTTTAAAAAGTAGTTTTATTTTAGAAACAGAAATTTTTCTCAGAAGTGAATTTTTGAATTCATCACTTTTTTAAATGAAATTTTGTATTTTCGGGCACAACAAAACTTCATACAACAAAAATAGCAGTAATGAAAAAGTTTTCCGCAATTTTCCTGTTCATGTTTTTTTTCATATTTATGTCGGCACAAAAATATGCCCCAACCTGGGAATCAATTGACAGCCGTCCGGTTCCGCAATGGTTTGAAGATTCAAAATTTGGAATTTTCATTCATTGGGGAGTATATGCCGTTCCTGCGTGGGCACCTGCCGATGCTGATATTGGAATTTCCGCAAAATTTTCAGAATGGTACTGGTGGAGGATTAATGAAACCAGTAAAGCTAAAGAACTTTTCAGAAACTATCATAACAAAATGTATGGTGAGGATTTTATGTATCAGGATTTTGCACCGCTATGGAAAGCAGAAAATTTTAATCCTGAAAAATGGGCAGGAATTTTTAAAAATGCAGGTGCAAAGTATGTGGTGCTTACTTCAAAACATCACGAAGGATTTGCACTTTGGCCTAACGAACAGAGCTGGAACTGGAATAGTGTAGATATTGGCCCGCACCGCGATATTTGCGGTGAATTGACCACTGCCGTAAAGGATGCGGGACTCAAAATGGGATTTTACTATTCATTGTACGAATGGTACAATCCGCTTTATCGCAATAAT
>CAZXTX010000525.1:0-1649 GCA_964643695.1 uncultured Mariniphaga sp.
AAGGTAGTGGTAAAATTTGTATCTTCTGATTCTCTATTGATACAGTCTGCATCTTTTCAAAGCCGGGCGCGAACCATCTGTTGGCCGGTGCCCAGCCAATTTCCTGTGTATTCTCATAACATCTACCAAAATATCTTCGTACTTGAATCGACAGATTACATCCAAATCAGCCGATTGAACAAATCCTAGTTGTATTAGCTTCTTTCTGAATGATTCCAAGGCGGCAAAACTATGTACTGACAAGCTTATATCAATATCTTTTGTTGGACGAATGTCTTCTGCTGCGGGATCATTGATATAAAAACTAATGATTGCACCGCCCATAAAAACTACCTCGCGATTAAGCGGACCGAGAGCTTCTGCAATTTTCTGTATAGTTTTTCTGTTGATTATCGTATTTTTCAGCATATCTTCTCTTTTAATATCTCTATGGCTAAATTGCGTTCTCTGGTTTTTCCTATACGTAATGCGTCTGCCAGGGTTATCAGCTCATAAAGCTTTGAATCATTAAGTACGGCTTCGGGCAGTGTTGCATATAGTGGAGCTATACCTTGCCCTCGCGACTCCCCCTTTGCCCAGGGCCAAACATATATTTCTTTGCTTGCTATAAGCTGATTGAGCGGGGCAGCAGCGTGTGCAGTTGGCATCCCTCTTACCATGGCGCCGGGGCGTGCCGGAAACACAACGGCTAATCCATATTGAAGAAAATCCATAAAACTTTGCCGCATCACCTCCTTGCCGCTGGTATCTATTAAACCGGAATATCGGGCACGGGCAATGGACTGACTAATTTCACTTTGACTTAACTTTAACGATTGAGCCAGTGTGATTTGACGCCAATCCTGCTTATCCATTGTAATTATTTTTAATAAAACAACTACATCCTGTGGTTTCATGGCATGTTTTGTTATCTTCATTGTATTTGTTATATATGTATTGCGATTTGCAATAATACAACATTACATTCTAATAATCAATAGAAAAGCAATAATTATCGCATATCGCGATATGCGATAATTTGTTGGACTTTGTTTAGTCTTTATCTTTTTCTCCCACAGACCTGCCCATTGCAGACGGGTCTTGATGATTTTTTTAGCTTCAGTTAATCTTGCTGATTTATTTCTCTGCGTCCATCTACGTAATCTGCGGGCAATCATATCATAAATTGTTTACTTTCCGAAAGATTCCCTCTTTGATATTGTCCACATTGAAGTTGACCAATATACCCAGTTTCAAGCCGGATAGTTTTAAATAGGTAAGTATTTGTTTATGGTGTACTTCGCTGAAACGATCGGTTGATTTTACTTCGATAATCACTTTTTCATTTACCAATATATCCATCTTAAAACCTAACCCTAAATCAATTCCGTTGTATGTTGCAGGTACGGGTACTTCGGTTCTTATTGTGCATCCTTTTTCGCGAAGATAGTGACAGAGTGCGGCTACATAAACTGACTCGTAGAGCCCGGGACCAAAAGTGTTATAAACATCGAAGATGGCTCCCCGAATCAGATAGGAAATTTCATTTTCTGTTTTGTTCATAGTTTTCTTTTTTATTAATCTCGCTGTTTTTTATCTCCCGCAGATTACGCTGATTATCGCAGATTTTTTCTGCGCCCATCTGCGCTATCTGCGGGCAATCTATTACG
>CAZXTX010000526.1:0-1644 GCA_964643695.1 uncultured Mariniphaga sp.
TAGGGTTTGCTGAATAACTCTAAGCTACTGATAGAAAATTATAGTAAACGTCTAATTTTCTGTCAAAAAACAATCGAAAAATACGCTCTTTGAAAAATTGCCAAAAAATATCCTTCATTGCTTGCAGGATATTCATTACAAACACGATGGATGCTACCCAACTTTCCTGCGTATCAGCTAATCGGGCCATTATTTTATTCATATTGTAACCGGCTTTTCCCTGTCCGAACTTGCCTTCAATTTGGTTACGTTCGTTTTTCTCTCGTTTCTGTTTTTCTTTTTGATAGCGGTTCAGTGGCTCTTTTTTAGGCTTGCGCCCCAGTGGTCTGCCCGTGTGCCGGATGCCTAACTCTTTGAGAAAAGCCCTGTTCTTACGGGTCATATAAATATCGTCTGTCTGCACAAGTTCAGGATAATACCCCAGTAGCTTCTTGTATTCATTTACTTGGTCTTGCAGATAAGTGCTCTCGTTGAATGCATCGAAGCTGAATTGATTGATGCGTGCATAGCCTTTTGTAAGACTCACATTGATCTTGGCGCCAAACTCTACTTTCTTGCCGTCTTTCCCGCGTACAATGGGTCGAACAAACGGCTGATGAATAGAAACAATACGGTTTTCTATGCTGTTGGTACGCATACGGTACATTTGTTCTTGCTGCCTGTAGAGCTCTTGTATGGTTTCCCAATAAACAGTTTCTTTCCTGCTGAAAACATTAATGGAAAACTCGTGGGTGTTCAGTATTTTGCGTATGTGGTTGATATCTCGGTTCAAATAGCCCAATTGTTTGCGGATGCCTTTGCGGATTTCATTTTTACTCTTTCTCTTTTTCTTGGCGATATTCAAATAATCTTTGCGAGCTACACGGCGGTAAGTGCGAGGTCTCTCTTTGATATTGAGTATCTTAATCAGCTTGTCAAGTAATTCTTCTGCCTTTTCCCGACTTTCGTTCAACAGGTTCAGGTCTGTGGGATACTTAATGTAAGCATCGCAAACCGTTGCGTCTAACTGCAACTTTCCCCGATTGGGAACCAACTCTTCTGCTTTTGGAGCTGTGTCGGAGTCGGGTTTTGAATCAAAATCTTGTTTGTCTTCCTCGTCAAGATGCTTTTTATCTGTATTTTGATTCTCAACGTCAAGTGCTTCTTTTATTAACAGTTGACTCATGGCATCAAAAGACTCTTGACCTAATCGCTTACGGATGTAAACAAAGAGGCTCGGATCGAAGACGGGTTCCATGATAAATTGGTCAAATCCGAGAAAATACTGCATATAGGGGTTTTCCTGGATAGCTTCGATTGTTCCACGGTCATCTTTCTTCTCAATGTGCTTAATTATCAGTGCCCCTATAACGATGCGGGCATCTTTGCTTCCGGCACCCATTGTCAAAGAAAGACTTTTGGCATATACTTCGGCTAATTTGTCCCAGTCAAGCAATTTAGCCATCTTAACCCAGCGATTCTCTGGATTAAGCTTGCTTTCAAATTCGGTATGAAAATCGAATATGGACAACTGTTTTTGCGAACGATATTTGAACATAACTGCAAAGGATTTGATACAAATTTAATAAAAATCTTGCAGTTATACAAGAAAAATGCCATGTAATTTATTGAATATCAAAGGTGTACAGCTTTTTCAGCAGACCC
>CAZXTX010000527.1:0-1642 GCA_964643695.1 uncultured Mariniphaga sp.
AAAAAGAAAGCAATGGTATATATACCGGTGGCACTTAACCCCAGCAGCTGATTTACCATTATCTTATCGATATTGAAAATTATACTGCCGCTGAGACCGGTAAAAATGCTGAATGCGGCAACACTAATCATCTCTTTTCGTAATTCGGAATTTATAAAACCCCGCTTCGGTTTCAGGTTAATTTCACCTTTTATAAAAAGGTAAACAAACAGAACAACAGTTTTGGCCAAAACGGCAACAGTATATGCAATGACAAGCTGATGCAGACTGAAAATTTTGAAAACAAATAAAAGGGCAACCGTAAAAATTAATACTCGCTGCAAAAACTCCTGAAGGAAAATACCAAAAACAGCATCGTAAAGCAGTTTATTGTATGTGTCAAGCTGAACAAAAACAAGTGCGAAAAGAGTAAGCGGAATCAGTAAATCAATATAATCAGCAAACATTTTTGATTTCTCAAGATTAGTTTCAACCAGATAAGGTTTGAAGAACCAAAAGAATATCATAAAAAGTACAAAACCGGTAATCATCACCATAAATGCAATAAATAGAAAGCCGTTATGTCCTTTTCCGGGATTTCTGAAATAGGGGAAAAGCCGTGAAGTAACACCATTAAAACCAAGCGATGAAAACTGTGCAAAAAGCAGCGACCACGACAGCAACAGGCTGAAAAGGCCAATGGTGTCGGTAGTTAAATAATTCGGAAAAAGATATGCTGTTGTAACAAATCCGATTATCACCCCAAGGTACGACCAGATGCTCCCTTTTACACTTTGTTTGATGATTATACCCATTTATGCTGTCAGATTTTTTTTAATCCCTATTTTTGTTCAAAACAATTTTTATTGCAAAATATTATGACAAAGATAAACGGCTTCGGTAAATTATTGGCTTATCCCGGAATAATCCTTTTTTTTATTGTACTGAGTTATGCATACATGTCGCCAATGCTCGAAGGGAAAGTCCTTCGTATGGACGATATTGAGCACTTCCGGGGAATGTCAAAAGAACTGGTTGACTACCGTGATGAAACCGGTGAGGAGGCAATCTGGACAAACAGCATGTTTGGCGGCATGCCCGGATACATGATTTCAGTTAACTATCCGGGAAATCTGGGACGATATATTACCCGCCCTACATACATATTGTTTTCAACGGCTTCATTTTTAATTTTATACCTCATTGGCTTTTTTATATTACTGCGAAGTCTTAGAATTAACAAATGGCTTAGTATTGCCGGTGCGGTCTCATTCGCTTTTTCATCATACTTTCTGATAATTCTTGGTGCCGGACACTTGTCAAAAGCCAATGCAATTGCATGGCTGGCACCTGTACTTGCCGGAATACTGCTGGCTTTCAGAGGAAAAAAAGTTGCAGGTACTCTGCTGTTTACCGCAGCTTTCTCCCTTGAACTGCTTTCGGGACATTTACAGATTACCTATTACGGTTTTCTTATGATTGTTTTACTCGGACTAACCGAACTTATTTTTGCAATCCGGGAAAAAACTTTGCCTTCATTTTTAAAAACAGTGCTTCTTTTACTGGCAGGTGCGGTTGTTGCAACCGGAATGAACTTCTCGAGGCTTTACACTTCGTGGGAATATTCCAAAGATACCATTCGCGGGCCATCGGAACTTACTTC
>CAZXTX010000528.1:0-1633 GCA_964643695.1 uncultured Mariniphaga sp.
ATAGAATAGCAGTTTCCTAAACTGTAGATCCTGGTTCGATTCCAGGTGGGGCTACAAAATTTTCAGATAAATACCTGAACACCACAAAGTTCCAAAACTTAAAGTACTGTTTTATATCAAAAAAATCATCTCAGAAACGCCAGCAGATGATATATACTTTGAAATTCTTTTTGTGTGCCGGGTGATTTAAGCAGCCAGCCGGAATCGGTTACTGTAATTTCGAAATCGGATTTGGCTTCCACCACAATCTGGTATCCTTTGCGGTTCAGGGCGCGTAAAGTCCAGATTAACGGCAAACCTTCGCCTTCCACCTTTACCTTTGCCCTGAAATTTTTCATGAAGAAAAACTCCCCCTCTTTTTCATCAAACCCGATATGCCGGTTTTTAAACATCTGGTTCAGCCAGCCCTGCAAAACAGCATCTTCGGGAGCACCCTGATAATTGTCATTTTCGGTTACAATCCACAGCTTATCCACTTCACGAAGCGCAATATTCAGGTCGTGGGTGGAAAGCACAACGGTTTTCTTTTTTTCTTCGGCCAAAACCTGCAGCAAATGAAAAATTTCATACTTGTTGCTGACATCAAGATATGCGGTTGGCTCATCAAGAACTATAACCGGCGTATCCTGTGCAATTGCACGTGCTATCATTGCCCGCTGCCGTTCACCGTCGCTAATCTGAAGCAGCGGCCTGTTTTCAAAACCCTTTAATCCGGTTTTCTCAATCGCTTCGTGAACGACTGCCCGGTCATTTTCGGTGAGCATTCCTATCCAGTTGGTATATGGAAAACGCCCGTATGCCACCAAATCGAACACCGACAAGTTGGGAATGCGGACATTTTCGGTGGAAACAAAGCTGATAATTCTGGCTATTTCCTTTACTCCCATGGTACTCAGACTTTTTCCCCCGATGAGTATATCACCCGAGAACCAAGGCTGAAAAGCGGCAATTGTTCTGAGAAGAGTACTTTTACCGATACCGTTGCTTCCGATTAATGCAACCATTTCACCGGATGCGGCTGTTAAGTTTATATCTTTTAAAACTTCAAAAGGCGGCTCGCCGGTCTGCTGATAGCCGACAGAAAGCTGTTTCAGTTCAATATTTATACTTTCTCTTTTCAAACCGAAACAAATTTTCTATTTTTAACAATCATCCATATAATCACCGGAATACCGATAAGTGCGGTAACCGAATTGATTGGAAGGGTGGCACTCATACCCGGAAGCTGTGAAACAATGTCGCTGAACAACATTACGATACTTCCTGTAAGTATCACTCCGGGAACCAGAACAAGATGGTTTGCCGTTTTGAAAATTACACGGCAAATGTGCGGAACCGCAATACCGATGAAACCTATTGGCCCGCAAAAGGCAGTTACTGTTCCGGCAAGCAGACTGGTACTCATGAAAATCAAAATCCGACCGGTTTTTACCGAAACACCAAGTGAGCGGGCATAATCCTCACCGAGCAAAAATGCGTTCAAATCCTTTATTTTCATAAATGCAAGAAATGCTCCGGCTACAATTGCAGGAGTCAATACCATCAGTTGCGATTTTGTTACACTTCCGAGGCTTCCCATTGTCCAGATTACAAACGCCTTCAGCATCGACTCGCTGCTGAAATACTGAAGAAT
>CAZXTX010000529.1:0-1621 GCA_964643695.1 uncultured Mariniphaga sp.
ACGATAATGCAATTTTTAAATATTTGCAGGAAAAACCAAGAACCTGGCTTTGGGCGTGGGGATACGGCCCCGGATCAGATGCAACAACCTGGCAGCCCGGACACCGGCAGACTCACCGCATGGATTTATTTAACTATCCCGGTTACGGGCCTTACCGGATGTACCCAAAAGAAATTCTGCATCAATTGCCACCGGAACAAAAACTAATCTATTTCAATGAAATAACTCACTGGAAATATGCACAGCATGCATATATCCAGATGTATCCGCGCGCCGACAGGGATGGGAATTTACCTCCTTACCGGGGGCATGAAATTTATGAACGCCGCCCGGATCAGTACCTAACAATGGTATATCACCGTCTTACACTCTATGCATGGCCCCGATATTATCACAGAGTATTCAACGACCTGATGCCGTATTCCGTTGGCGATATTACACATTCAAGCGGCCATCACGACCATTTTAACCAGTGGATGTGGATGCGTTTGCTATGGTCTCCCCGAATGACAGTTGAAGAAGTGGTAGATGAATATTGCAAGGCCTGGTTTGGAGAAGAGGCCGCACCTGACATGGCAGAGGCATTATACCTGCTTGAACGAAACATGCAGGAAATTGAAGGTTGTCCTTTGCCTGAAAAGCAATCAGTGAGGGAATGTTACAATCTGGTTAAAAGTGCTGGAAAGAAAATACCGGAAGAACTCATGAAGGACAACTGGTTATGGAGAATGTTTATGCAAAAACTTCCATTGACTTATATACCCGGCTTAATGTAATTCAGCAATATGAACTCCAAAACAAAATTGAAGAAAAGGTTGAATCTCTGCAAAATAACAAAACAATTAACAGGGAAATTGAAAATATGTTAGACTGGTTTAGTCTGAAGGAAACACCCGAAATGATAAACCTGAAGGAAGAAGCCCGAAAACTGGGTGAAGAGAGCGACGAACTGTTTGGACAGAGAAGCGAGGGTTTTCAAAATCTTGAACATGATTTTATTGGACTGTGCTGGCTGAAGAGACAACTGGAACGGGCAATAAACGCAAAAGGAGAAAAAAAGGCGGAACTGCTGAAAATGATTACCGATTATGAAAATCCCGGTGAAGGTGGCAGATATGACAACTTTGGCACGGCAAATATTGCTCCCAATGCAGTATTTGGTTATCCTTATGACCACGGACAACCCTACGTTTACCCGATGTTATCGGAGGGAAACAGGCCATCGCAAAGATCAATGCATTTTACGCAGGATGAGGAACAGGGCGTGACTCTGGAATACAGAGATTTAGACCCCGCTGCTTCCTATAAAATCAGGTTTACGCTTGTCCGCCCCTGGTATCAGGAAAGATATAATGACCGGATGAATCAGAAAAGTGAAAAGATTTATGCCGGAAATCAATTAATTGCAGACGTTGAACTGCCGCTTCAGATGAGTGATTTTTTTACTTACGATATTCCTGAAGGAGCGGTAAGTGCAGACGGAAAACTTATAATTACCTTCAGGCGTGCTGATGACGTGGCAAGAGGTGACAGACTGAGCAGAGAGCAATGGCGTAACTCAGGAGGCTGGGGTACAATTGTTTCGGAAGCCTGGCTGATGAAAAAATAATTGTGCCTGTTT
>CAZXTX010000530.1:0-1610 GCA_964643695.1 uncultured Mariniphaga sp.
AATTTGTTTTTAAATTCTATACATGTTGCAGCCGATTCATCAGCTTATTTAAAAAATCTTAACTGCTCAATTCTCAATTCGGATGATGGTGAATTTGACTTCATAATGAACAGCGATTTTCTGTTTCAGTGCAGTAAAAGAAAAGAGCTTTACAGTGAGTTTTTAGGTTCTGTCAATTCAGGTTGGACAGAGCCGTATCGCTGTCATGAAACGGGAAAGATTGCAGTTTCATATTACACACCTGTATTTTACAAAAAATCTGAATCAAATGATGTTTATTCAGGCCATGTTATATGCGAGTTATCGCTTACGGAATTAAATAAAGCAATTAATCAGATGAATTTTGGTGAACGCGGATTTGCGTTTCTGGTAACTCATACCGGTGACTTTATAACCCATCCAAATCCTGATTTTATTTTAACCCGCAATCTTTTGTCACTCTCTTCAAAAACGGTTGATCAGAGAAAAGTTGAACTTCAAAAAATTGCAGACAATATGTTAACAGGCTCTACAATAGCATTTCCCGAGATTCTTAATTATGAAAAAAGCCGGGTTTATTATATGCCTGCAAATGAAAACAACTGGTATCTGATTCTGATAATGCCATATAAAGAGCTGTTTAAAGAACTGAATAAAATGACGCTTTATCTGTCTGTCTATGTACTTGCAGGAATATTTTTACTTTTTTTGGTTATATTTTTCATTACGCGAAAACTTGTTAAACCATTAAGTAAAGTAACCAGCAAGCTTACCATGCTAAATGATTCTGCCGGAAATAATACGGACGATGAAGTTAAAATGGTTTCCAACACTCTTGAATATCTGAAAAACTGGTTTGCGCAATATAAAATTGTAAGTGAAGAAGAGGAGATGAAAAGTCTCAGGCAAAAACAGGATTTACAGCAGGCTTCTGAAATTCAGCGGGGGCTTATAAAAACTGATTTTCCTGCATTTCCCAACCGGAATGAAATAGATTTGTATGCACTCTATAAACCATCGGGAATAATAAGCGGCGATTTGTTCGACTATTTCTTTATTGATGATAATAATCTGGTTTTTACTATTGGCGATGTTTCGGGCAAAGGAGTTCCTTCAGCAATTTTTATGGGCGTTGCACAAACAATTATTAAAAACAAGGCTGTGTTTAAAAAAGCAGATGAGATAGTACAAAATGCAAACATTGAATTGTGTACAACAAATTATCATCAGTTTTTCCTTACTCTTTTTCTTGGTGTTTTAAATATAAAAACCGGAGTTTTAACCTATTGCAATGCGGCACACGACTTTCCGCTTATTATGAAATCAAATGGTATCGTTACCGAAATTAACAAAACACACGGTTTGCCGCTCGGCCTTTTTCCTGAAAGAGGATACAAAACATCAGAGATAAAACTCGGCAGGGGAGATACAATAGTTTTATATACCGACGGGGTTACGGAACTGCTGAACAGCGTAAATAAAGAATTTGGAGTTTATCGTTTGAAAAGCTATTTAAGTAAACTTAACGGCAAATCTCCTGAAGAAATTGTTAAAAATATTGATGAAAAAATTGAAAAATACAAAAACGGATTTCAGCAATCTGATGACATTTCAATTATGGCAATAAAATA
>CAZXTX010000531.1:0-1605 GCA_964643695.1 uncultured Mariniphaga sp.
TATTCCTTTATCGGTGCCGGTGCAGTGGTTACAAAAGATGTAAAACCTTATGCACTTATGACGGGAGTTCCTGCCGGACAAAAGGGGTGGGTGAGCCGTTCAGGTGCAGTTTTGGGTGACGACCTTATTTGTCCCGAAACCGGCGAAAAATATATACTTAAAGGTGATTTTCTGGAACTGCTTTAAATCATAAATCACTGCACAAAACAGAAGTTTATAATTTTTTCACTTATAAAGTTCTTCGACAATATTAATAAATGCGGCAGCAAGGTTTTTTCTGGAATATTGTTCAACAGATTTGAGCTGAAGTTGTAATTTTCCCTGTTCAAACCGGTTAAAATAATTTTCAACAGTTGCTTTCATACTTTCCGAATCGCTGAACCCGGCTGTTATTCCGGCATCTGTTTCTTTAAGAATTTGTGCAAGTACCGAGTTTTTTGGACAAATTGCCAGAATCGGACGTTTTACTGCTAAATACTCATACATTTTACCTGTTAAAATAGCGGAAGCACCGGAGACATTGTTAACCGGCAGAAGTAAAACCTGTGATTTACTTAGTTCAGTCAGTCCCTGTTTGTGGGGCAGATGCTCTGTCAGAATAAGATTTGCACTCAGTCCGTTGTTTTTAATATCTGTAATTACGGAACTGTCGGTTTGTCCAATCAGGTGTAAGCGAAGTTTAGTTCTGAAATTTGGATTTTCATTGGCAATTTTGCCTAAGACTTCCCAAAACAGCGACGGGTTACGGTCGCGGTTCAGTGCCCCGAGGTGGGTAATGTAAAATTCGTTATAAGGTTGTTCATCAATATTTATAAAGTCTTCGGGGTCGAAACCGTTTTGAACGACTTCAACATTTCTGCCTGAAATTTTACTTAAATCCTTTGCCCATTGTGGACTTACCGTAACAACCCTGTCAGCTTCCTGAAGTACTTTCAGTTCCAGCTTACGGTGTTTTTTATGAGCCGGCCCGGTAAGTTTCAGTTTATCGTAAAAATCAATGCCTGTCCACGGATCGCGAAAATCGGTAATCCAGGGAATATCAAGCTTTTTTTTCAGACCGAGAGCTATCAGATGCATACTGTGCGGCGGCCCGGTAGATACAATCAGGTCGGCAGGATTGCTTTTCAGATATTTTGTTAAAAATTTAACTGAAGGTTTTACCCAGAATTTCCGGGGGTCGGGAATAAGAAAGTTGCCCCTGATGAAAACTGCCAGCTTATTTTTCCGGTTTCCCTGTGCTGCCTCCGAAATATAGCCGGCTTTAAATTTTTCATCTCTTTTTTTTCCGGTAAGCCTTCTGAAAAGATTGTATGGTTCCCAGATAGGTGTTTTAATAATTTCGGTTTCAGGGTGAATTTCCTGCAGCAAACTTTTATCGGTAACTGAAGCATCCGGATTTTTAGGAGTGTAAATTACGGGTTTCCATCCTAATTCCGGTAAATATTTTGACATTTTCAGCCAGCGCATCACGCCGCCCCCGCCACTCGGTGGCCAGTAATAAGAGATTATCAGCACTTTTTTCATCCGGCTTAAATGTAAATATTTTAACCATCGGTATAAAACCGCAAAGGGGGCAGAGAAAAAATAAACTCTGTAAAGGTCCCC
>CAZXTX010000532.1:0-1605 GCA_964643695.1 uncultured Mariniphaga sp.
ATAATTTAGACGGCTTTTCGCTGTTTTTCACATTTAAAAATCTGTTTGAAACTGATCGGTTTTATCATCTGCTGGCAAGTGCAAACTGGACTGTTAACGGTAAAAAAGTTGATTTTAAAAGCGGAGCCGAAAGGGATTCTGCAGATTCCGCCGATATAAGATTTCCAACTATATATATGATTTTTACGAGAAATATTTTGTGACTCTGTCAGGGGATAACCTTCAGATTGAGAATTTTAAAGGCAGCGAAGGTTTACCCTCATTGTTTCGTGATTTTTTTGGCAGCCGGATGCCGGATTTACTGAAAGATGACATTATCTGGATTGAAATTGATTTCAGACAGGCGGTTTCTGACGAGGAGATAAATGATCTGGTTATTGCCACCAATTGTTTTCCTGTTATTAACAGGGAACTGAATGAATATACCCATTCGGTTTCAAAAGGAACCAATGTAATTCCTCTGCTTACCGATGATCTGTTTTTGAATGTTTTAAGAGTTTCCAACAGTAAAGATGAGGTGTATCATCCTCTTTCATCTATTGAAAACGGTGATGAAAGCGGAAAAACTTATATGTTGCGACAAGGCGGAATAGCAAGGTTTGATTCGCGCGATGCACGTGAATCAATCAGTCACCTGATTGATTTGGTCAGGGATGAGTCTGCCGCATTTTCAATAAAAGGTGCAGATTTGATTTCATCGGAATTGAAGCAGCTCGATCAGATTTTGTCCCGTTTACGCCAGCGGATAAATGTTTCGGGAATTGCCAATGATATAAATTCATACCTTGTTGTTGAATCGGATGCACATTACGATAAGATTAATGTTCAGTTCTGGTCGGTTGCCGGTGAACTTGCAAATAATTTTCGGCCGGGTACCCGGCTTACTTCTTATCGCGGTATTGATCTGGATGACGGCAGCCTGACTTTTTTTACACAATCGGCCGGCGGAAGACAGAAACTTTCCAAAGAAGATAAACTGAATACTTTCAGAAGGGCACTTTTGTCGAAAGGCAGAATTGTTACCGCAGAAGATATTAAAGCTCTCTGTTTTGAAATTTTCGGGAGTGCCTTAAAGCAGGCAGAAGTAAAAAAAGGTGTGGAATCCGGATATACACCCGAAAAAGGAATGACGCGGACACTTGATGTTCATCTGCATTTGAATGAGGCGCACGGATTGTCAGATGATGAGTTGAGAAACAAAACCGGGAGTTTGAAAACAAGGCTGAAACAGGAGTCAATTAATTTACTGCCATACAGGGTGTTTGTAAAATAATATTTTTTAATTTTAACCTTTATTATTTTTATCGGGTACTAATCAAATCAACTATAAAATGAAATCACCTGTAAGATATATAATATTGTTGCTGCTGGTGCTGTTTGGTTCACATGTTGCATTTTCGCAGAACAATTTTGCCTCAAATGTCACAAAAACCATTGATGATGACAGGCTTCTTGTAACATACGATATAATTACTGCCGATGGCGGAGGCTCGTTTAATGTTGTCCTGTTTGTCACCTCTCAGGGAGTTCAGGTAAAAACTTCATCGGCCTACGGAGATTTGGGGTCAAATGTGAGTGCAGGCCGAGAAAAAGCAGTTGTCTGGT
>CAZXTX010000533.1:0-1601 GCA_964643695.1 uncultured Mariniphaga sp.
GTGTAAATCTCATACCATCTACTAACTGCTCCGTATTTGTGTCAACAAAGCCTAAGCGGTGATAGATTTCAATTGCATAAGGAGAGGAATTTACAGTTATTTTATTCGAACTACTGTTTTTAACTACCTGTTCAAAGAGCTGCCTGCCTATTTCCCGCTTATGGTATTTACCATCAACAAAAAACAGTGCAATATGGTTTCCTTCGTTACGTGTCGCAATAACACCAACTAGTTGATCCTTTTCAAAAGCACCATACATATCAAGATTATCAATAAACTCATGGTTGTTAATACAGTTCTGAAAAGTAATTATCCCTTCATCTATATAATCCGGCGCTTCAAATATCATAAACACATTCAATACTAGTTTTAACGCTTCATCTAAATCCGGCTGTATCAATTTCTTTATAACCATAGTTTTTTCTCCATCGAATAAATAAGCTTATCACACTTATTTTCTTCTTTTTATGAAATCCAGAATAAGATTTGCCGGAAACAAACGCTGCTCAAACAAAATAATCGCTGATAAAACAGCTTTAATCACCCCAATTATAAAGAACAAAATATGTAGAAAAGCAATAGTATCAAGCATTATACATTGGACAACAATCCAAATGACTAAGGCCCAGCTAAAAACACTGCTTATATAGCCTTGAAATTTTGACTTAAGCCGAAACATTAAAGCACTAAAAATATTTCCAAGCCCAATAATAGTAAATAAAATAATGCCAGGTATGAGAAAATTACTAAAGGGTGAATTTTTTAATGCATCAACTGTTATTCCAAGCGGTTCCTCCGGGTTAGTAATGGCAGCCAAACCACCAAATATAGCTCCTATTCCTACAAACAAATGTAAAGCAAATAACAAACGGTATACTATCTTCATTTCTATTCCTCCGACTAATACAACATATTTTCTTTATCATTCAGTATGTATCATTTATATCATACTTTTCTAAGATAGTATCCAGTTCTATATTTCGAATCAGAAACTGTCCTTTTTTATATGATGTTTCATAGATACCATTTCCCCAATATTGAAAATGTTCACTTGAGCCATCCTTAAATTGAATTGTTATTACAGAGCCGGTGGGCCCTTCTTTTCTCCAGTTGCTCCTATAATATTCGGCCGCATTAAGATCGATTATGAATTTTTCAAATTCATCACCTTCAAGAATAACTTTAAAGTCTAATGATACTTCTCCTATCTGAGTTAATGAAATTTTAGACGATAACTCTGTCCAATACTTTTTATCTCTTGAGTTGTAATAAATATCTCTGCCCCCTATTGCGTAAAAGACAGCAGCAATAAGTATTATCGAAAAAACAGTAATTAAAGCTTTTTTCATTCTTCAAAATCCTTCCTCAGAGATTATCCCTTTTCTATTTTTAATTTATATTCTAAGCGCTTTCTTATACGGTCTTAAGAATCTTATATAGTTCTTCCCGCATTATAAACAGTCTTTAAATGCTTTTCCCAGTTAGAATTACGTTGATCATAATTTTCCTTTGTCATACCATCTAAAACTATCATTTTGCTTTCAAGTGCTCTGTCAAATATTCTATCACCAAGCATAACCGTTTCCATACTTTTGATATGA
>CAZXTX010000534.1:0-1585 GCA_964643695.1 uncultured Mariniphaga sp.
ACAGATTGGTATGTAAATGTTATAAAAGAACGAAAAGAAACGCTTAGTTCCATTTCAAAGTACCTTGTAGCCGATGCCTGGTTCTCTAAAAAACCTTTTGTGGACCAAATCATAGAAACAGACATGCACCTGATAAGCCGGTTGCGTGACGATGCAGACCTGAAGTATTTATACCAGGGGCCTCCTACCGGAAAAAGAGGGAGGCCAAGTAAATATGCCGGCAAAATTGATACTGCCAACATTGATACAGGTTACTTCAAACTCATCGAACAAAACCAGGATACAACCGTGTATTCAGCAGTTGTCTATTCGAAAGCCTTGAAACGGAATATCCGGTTGGTACATGTCACCTATACAAGCAACAAAGGGAAACAACCCCGTAAACTTTACTTTAGCACCGATACCCAAATGGATGCACTTGAAATTCCGGATTGTTACCAAAGCAGGTTTCAGATTGAGTTTCTTTACCGCGACGCAAAACAATACACAGGGTTGAACGATTCACAGGCACGCAGTGAGAATAAGCTGAATTTTCAGTTCAATGCTGCCCTTACTGCAATCAATATTGCCAAAGTGGAACACTGGCTGGCTCAACCAAAAGAGACTCGTAAACCGTTCTCAATAGCTGATATTAAAACTATGAACCACAACAGGTTACTGTTGCAACGATTTATTGACGTGTTCGGTGTTAATGCATACCCTGCTAAAAATAGAAACCATATTAATGAACTTATATATTATGGCACTATTGCCACTTAATTTTTTAACGAAGTATTGAGTCAACTATCAACTATCAATTGTCAATTATTTGATTTTATATTTCGGTACGCTGTACCTATGATTTATTTAATTATTCTGTTTCTACAAAGCTGACGGTGCGCTGCACCTATAAAAAAAATATCTATAAGTAACCACCTAATATCCATAAGTATCCACAAGTAGCCACTTCCTTTTCCCACTGTTTCACAAAACAATTTTCATTGTCAATTGTCAATTGTCAACTGTCAATTTAATAACTAAAAATAACCACCTCACTTCGCTGCCTGCTGTTTTTGCAGTTCTCTGATATAATTAACCAACTGCCAGGTGTCTTCCACAGAAATCTGAGGGCCGTATGCTCCCATAATTCCGTAACCGACCCTTATATTGTGAAATAACTGACCATCGGTCTTTCCCATGGCCCTTTCAGCCTGAAAACTTGCCGGCGGCATCGGATATTTTCCGCTGGTAAAAAGGAATCCCTGTCCGTCACCTTTATCGCCATGACAAAGAAGGCAAAACTGGTTATATATCAGTCTGGCTCTTTCAGGATTAAAATCACCGGCAACAGGATTTTCAATACCGGCAGCTTTAAGCTCATCTTCCACTGTTTTTACAAAACCATATGCATATTCATGAGTGGCAACAGTACCTTCAACGGGGCCAACCATTGTTTTTCCCTCCGGATAATTGGGATTTACACTCCATGTTTCATAAGCCTGCGAATGTTCCATATCATTAAAGAAACTCCAGCCGGGCTCGTTCCTGTTGTCGGTGCAGGAATAAAAGACAACTGCTGCTGTAAATATTAAAGGCAGGTATGGTT
>CAZXTX010000535.1:0-1576 GCA_964643695.1 uncultured Mariniphaga sp.
TGCTTTTTATCAGGTTTGATGCAACTACTTTACCAATGTTTCCTAAGCCGATTACGGCTACTTTTTTTGTTGTACTCATTTCTATTTTGTTTAAAAAATTAATATTTGATTTGACAATGCAAAGATGCAACAGAATGAAGCCCGGCTCCAATGACCTGAATCAAGAAAAAGAATTGATGTAGTTTAAGGTTTCCCGGGCGGATTACTCCTTTGATTCAAAAATCAGGACAGAATTCTCTAGATAACCTTTTCAATATCATTTTTTAGTTTGCAGTTTCCATTTTCAAAATGTTATTTTTGCATTTTATATATGTAAGAAAACTAAAATGAGCGAAACTTTTACAAAAACCGGCTATCGTCTTCAGTCGGTAAAAACCGGAAAAATATTTGATGACAACGGCTGGACTCTGGATGCACCGGGTGAGAATGAACCCACCCTGATCAGGGCATTGTATGAAAAACGGCAGCTTGAAGTTAAAGACAACTCCCGCGGGTTGTATAAATTTGCCGACTGGCTGCCTGTAGGAAGAATGCTGAAAGGTTCGTCGGCACCGGTAACTTACAAAAGTGAGGGGCTGGCGGCCGGACTTGGCCTGAAAAACCTCTGGATTACATTCAGCGGCTACTGGCCCGAAAAAGGAGCAGAAATGACCACGTGCAGTTTTAAGGAGACCGAAGCATATTCGGTTTGTGGAAGAATGTTGCCCGAAATGGACAAGGTTCTGGTTGTTGCTTCGGCAGGAAACACTTCCCGTTCATTTGCAAAAGTTTGTTCAGACAATAATATTCCGCTGCTGATTTGTGTTCCCGAGGATAATTTGAATGCACTCTGGTTTGATGAACCGTTGAACGATTGTGTCAAATTAATATGCAGCCGCTCGGGAAGCGACTATTTTGATGCAATTCACCTTTCAAATATTGTGGCCGGCATGGATGGTTTTATTCCCGAGGGGGGAGCCAAAAACGTTGCCCGGCGCGACGGAATGGGTACCACTGTTTTGTCGGCAGTTACTATAATCGGACAAATTCCGGATTATTATTTTCAGGCTGTGGGCAGCGGTACCGGTGCAATTGCGGCATGGGAGGCAAATATGCGTTTTATTGCCGACGGCCGTTTCGGAAGCAATAAAATGAAACTGATGGTTTCCCAGAATATACCTTTTGTACCGTTGTATGATGCATGGAAGGCGGGCTCGCGCACGCTGTTTCCGATGGACGAGCATGAGGCACGCAGACAGGTGGAAGAGATTGATGCCAAGGTGCTTTCAAATCGGAAGCCTCCTTATTCCATACATGGCGGACTGTTTGATGCTCTTTCAGATTCAGGCGGCGATGTTCTGATTGCTTCTAACCGGCAGGCCGCGGAAGCTGCACAGCTGTTTGAAAAAACCGAAGGAGCAGACATTCATCCGGCAGCGGCAATAGCAACTGCAACACTTATAGAAGCTGTAAAAAGCGGAAATATGGATAAGGAAGCATTAATTATGCTGAATATTACCGGAGGTGGCGAAAAGCGTTTTAAAGCTGAAAAGGAGCTGTTTTATCTGAAACCTGATTTGATTTTTGATATTAATCC
>CAZXTX010000536.1:0-1560 GCA_964643695.1 uncultured Mariniphaga sp.
CCTGCATGCAACGTCTGTACCATCCCTGCATGCAATGTTTGTACAGCACCCCCATCATTCATCCCATCATCCATTTCATTCGGTTTATTCAAAATCAATATTCCATGAATGTGATTGGGCATCACCACAAATTTGCCCAATTCTGCAAATGGTGCATGGTTGGGTATTTGATGCCACAAAATATCAGCAATTACCCCCAAACGGGATAAATTCATTTTGCCATTTATTATTTCACCAAAAAAATGTTCTCTGTTTTGGGTGCAAATGGTGATAAAATAGGCACCATTCCATCCGTAATCCCACCATTGGGCGCGGGCAGATTCAATTCTATATTTATTTTGAAATTTCTCAGTCATCAGTTAGAAAATATATCTTTTGTTACTGTTATTCCTTTTTGTGGCTAAATATAAAAACAATAGTGTTTTTATTTGTAATTTGCTGTTTTAATACGATTTGAGATTAATTTCCACATTAAAAATACAATTTCATTATCAATTTTAAAATGTTTTCAATTATCATGCTTTATGAGTTTGTACTGAGGAAGTATATTTCTGTTAATGCTTTTCCACCCTCTTTTTAATTAAATTTATTCTAAATTAAAGTCGGGCGGTCGGCGGCCGGTAAATTTTGGAATTGTTTGTTTGTTTGTTTTAATCTCTTTCTGTTTGTGTTGCAGGTATTGGTTTTTGGTCTTTAAAACGGATTGGAATAGCGTTTTTTGAATTTTTATTCTGCAAAAAAGCATTTTACCCTCTTTTTATCCTTTTGAAATGTAGCGGTTCTATAATTATCTTTGTCGGCTTTTATACAGAAACTTTAATCATTTTAACAGATGGGATCATATAATATTGTTGTTTTGGCCAAGCAGGTGCCCGATACCCGGAATGTGGGAAAGGATGCCATGAAAGCTGACGGAACCGTAAACAGGTCGGTGCTGCCGGCTATTTTTAATCCCGAGGATTTGAATGCACTCGAACAGGCACTGCGCATAAAGGACAGTTTTCCGGGAACCACGGTAAAACTGCTCACAATGGGGCCGGTTCGTGCTGCCGAAATTATCCGCGAGGGAATGTACAGGGGAGCCGATGGCGGTATTTTGCTCACCGACAGGGCTTTTGCCGGTTCCGATACGCTGGCCACCTCCTATGCACTGGGGCAGGCACTAAAGAAAATGGGAAAGGTTGACCTGATTATTGCAGGCCGCCAGGCAATTGACGGCGATACCGCACAGGTGGGGCCGCAGGTTGCCGAAAAGTTAGGAATGCTGCAGGTAACTTATGTTGAAGAGGTAAAGGAGCTAAAAGATGATACAATTGTACTTAAACGCCGTTTGGACCGTGGTGTGGAAACCGTAAAATGTAAATTGCCGCTGGTAATGACGGTAAACGGAACGGCAGCCGACTGCCGTGTGAGAAACGCAAAACTGCTGATGATGTATAAGCGTGCCAGAACGGTAACCGAACTGCAGAAGGAGAATGAAGATTATACTTTTCTGTATAACGACAGGCCTGAACTGAATATCCCCGAATGGACGGTAAACGACATTGAAACCGATGCATC
>CAZXTX010000537.1:0-1551 GCA_964643695.1 uncultured Mariniphaga sp.
TAAATCTGTCTCTGTATATTTCGTCTGCATTACTTTTGTGAAAAAAGATAAAATTTTCCAAATTTTCAAACCATGAAATAACTTCATCTCTGTCAATATTTGTTTTCCCCTTGCTGATAATTGTTTTATATGAGCTGAATTTCCATTCATCAGGCATATTACAGAAACCATGTTTTACCGGGTTATTATGGATATATGCAACAGCCATCTGACGATATTCTTCCGATGTTATCAGGTTTCTGTTAACTGACTGACAAAATAAACCACCTCTTGTTTTGCGTCTATAGTTAATCTTTTTTGAAAAGGTGTTTTGTAAGTTTCCCAATTGGTGTGAGATATAGCTACTCAAACTCTTATTTTTAAATTTCTCTGAAGGCAAAATATCTTTAATTCTTACTAAGAAATGAAAATGATTCGGCATCAGACAGTATGAAAAGAAATGTGCTACAGGGAGGATATATTTCTCAGTTAAAGAAAGAAATATTTTGTAATCAGATTCTTCTGTAAAAATATTGTCAGAACCTCTTGCATGGTTATAAATATGATACCAGCAACCGGATTCAAAGGGTTCACGAGGTGTTGACATGAAAAATATGATTTACATATTGAATGAGTTTTATTGGCTATATGGATTTTTATATAAACCCCAATTCCAGACGGGCTTCCTCACTCATCATTGATTTATCCCAGGGCGGGTCGAAGGTGAGGTCAACGTTCACATCTTCAATTCCTTCCACCATTCGTGCTGCCTGGGTGACATCATCCACAATTATATCAACCACGGGGCAACCCGGTGCAGTAAGTGTCATTACTATATTTGCATTGTTGTTTTCATCAACGTCAACATTATAAATAAGACCCAGGTCATACACGTTAACAGGTATTTCCGGATCATAAACCTGTTTCAGGTTATCAATTATTTCATCTATTTTTTTATTCATTTTTAATTCTCCTTTTTTTCAAGTCTGTCATATGCAACAGCATAAAGCCTTATTTGTTTCACCATTGCCAGAAGTCCGTTGGCACGGGTTGGTGACAGGTGTTGCTTTAATCCCAGTTCATCAATAAAGTGAAGTTCATTTTTCAGAATCTCTTTTGGTGTGCGTCCTGAAACCACTCTTTGCAGCAGAGCCACCAACCCTTTTACAATAACTGCATCACTTTCTCCCCTGAAATAAATTTTGCCGTTTTCCTTTGAAACGACAAACCACACACGCGACTGACAGCCCTTTATCAGGTTCTGTTCTGTTTTATCCTTTTGGTCAAGCGGCTCCAGTTCATTTCCCAGTTCAATCAGATAAGCGTATTTATCCATCCAGTCATGAAATATTGAAAACTCATCAATTATCTGTTGCTGAACCTCTTCGATAGTCATAAATAAGAAAATTGAATTTTAAAAGATACAAAGGTCGGATTTTTTTCAATTCACACAAAATTATGAAACAAGCATTTAAAAATAAACTATTTAGATAGTATAAAATTTAATTTTCATAAAATGTTTTTTTGTAACTAACCTGTTGACAGTTCCGTTTCCTTTGACATTTTGCGGGC
>CAZXTX010000538.1:0-1528 GCA_964643695.1 uncultured Mariniphaga sp.
TCCTGGCTTTCACAAGATATTTTTTAAATTTTTCGGGAGTGGAATTATTTATGTAACCTGCCTTTATACTGAGCGGAAACCTCGGATTTGCATCCCAGCTTACAGTTAAATTCGGATAGTATGTCATTTTAAAATCATCTCTGAAATCTTCCCACATATCTGTTGAGGCATCGGCCCATTTCTCAAAATCGCCATGCGGATTATGAAGATGTGCCCAGCAGTAATTGGTAAGGCTTTTAAAGCCGAAATATGTTAAAACATCATTCTGACTCTCAATTTTATCACCGGGAACTCCTACAATAGATTTTGGAAGTGCCTGCCACAGTATGCTTTGCAGATGTAACCCAGGAAAACCGGCTTCAATTGTTTTTTGCGTAAAATAATCCAGCGCTTCTTTTGTCTCTTCCGGTCCTCCCAATCCTTTTATCAGTGTATTTAACTCATAAATACAGAAAACAGGCTCACCGTCAATTTTATAGTAAGATGGATTTTTGAAATATTGTGATATAATTCTGTCAACCACAATATCAAACTGTTCCCTGTCCTGGCTTCCTTCCCAGTAAACCGAATCCACCCGCATGCTTTTTACATCCCAGTATGTTGTGGCATCATGATTTGCCCACATTATATAAAATTTCATCCGGTCATTATTCGCTTTTAAAAAACCATCATTAATGCATCTTTCAAGAAACGGCTTTTTGTCAAACCAGTACCAGTCGAAAATAAATGTGTTTACACCATATTCAAGTGCGGTAGTAATTTTCTTATCCATATCAACCGGATTGGCTTCATCAAGATAACCCCATAAGGGAACTTTAGGCTGCTGATGGCCTTCTTCCTTGGGTATTGCATTTCGGATAATTTCCCATTCTCCGGTCTTTTCAGGGAAAAGAAATTCAGAACGCGGTTCATAATGATAAGCAGGCCAGTAAAAAGCAGCTATATCATATTTTTGTTTAGCTTCCTCACTTTTATTTTTTTGCACACATGCATTCGAGAAAAAGAACAAAATAATAACCAAAAGAGATAAATACGGTTTCATGGTTTTCAATTAATTAGTGGTTTTTTAATTTTTCCTGAGCAATACTCTATTTTAAATACCGATCCAAAAACCGGTAGGACTCCTCACGCATTTCTGCCGAAAAATTATGCTCATCATCAGGATAATAAACCTTTATTTCATTTTCGGCATCAAATAAAGCATAAATTTTCTTTGCTCTGCTGATTCCCTTTCTTACACCGTCAACTGAAAAATTCAGGTCATACAACGGTGAATTTGAAAAAAACGGCCTTGGTGCCAATGAAGCAATTATCTGGTCAAAATCAAAAGGCATTTTCTTGGGGTCAAGATTATATTTATCTCTAACCAGCGGCATATACCTGTCCTGAGCCCAGGGACCGAGCCGCCCACCGTATATCTCAGCAACCCTTTCACCGGAATTATAATAATCAAACAAAGTCCAGCCGCAACTTGAAACCACTGCTTTAATCCGGGAATCAAATGCAGCAACAAACAAGGCATTATGTC
>CAZXTX010000539.1:0-1526 GCA_964643695.1 uncultured Mariniphaga sp.
AATTTTACTTCTGAGAAATTTGGTTTTTATTATAATAATTACTGTGGTTCAACACTTCAGAATAATACATTTAAAGATAACTGGCCGGAATTTTTTAGGGATAGCCGGCTTGGTTTTTTATTAAAGCTGATTGAAAAAGAGAGGCCACTCCGACACAGTGAGATGACTGTGTTTGACCGGTTATTGGATAAGATTGACAAATTTGTTCCGGCAGATTCAAAACCTGCTTTAATACATGGAGATTTATGGTCGGGAAACTATATGAATACAACTGCGGGGCCGGCACTTATTGACCCGGCTGCGTATTTTGCCGACCGTGAAATGGAATTTGGCATAATGACAATGTTCGGAGGATTTTCAAGCCGTTTTTACGATGCTTATAATGAGGTGCATCCTTTACCACCGGACTGGCGGGAGCGAAACCCGCTTTATCAGTTATATCACGTGTTGAATCATTATTATCTGTTTGGCGGCGGATATCTCAATCAGGCACTGCATATTGCTAAAAGGTATTTGTAGTAATAATTTATCACGAAGTAAATTATTTTTTCTTCTGTGCTTAAGCCGCACGGGCTTTTACTTTTTTCTGCAGCAAAAAAAGTAAACAAAAATGCCGTCGCAGAATGAAAAAGACTAAAAATGAAATCTGTTTTCTGAAAATTTCAAAACTCGCTTCGCTCAAACAGCGAAATTTTCTTTACGAAAACATCTCCCATTTTATTACGCCTTTTTCATAAGGCGAATCAGAATCAATTACCAAAACAGATGCAATAATTAATCAGCGTTTATCAGCAGAATCAGTTAGATATGTGTGCTGTTATTCTGATTTGATATTTCAATTCGATTCTTTTGTTAGGAGTTCTCACTATGACAAGTCTTTTTCTTCCGCAAACCTGCCTGTGCTATTTTCTAAGAGAGCATTTAAACGTTCAAACAATATCACAATTAAACTTTTGAACAATCCTACACAATAGCTATACATCGTGTGATTTAATATTACGGGGCTATGTCCCTCTTACTTTGTAGGTTGTATTTCTTGCTGCAAATATTTTGGGGCGCTGCACCTTATTTTTTAAACAAAAGCTGTTTCCCTGCGAAAGGTGCAGCGCACCGTCAGCTTTGTAGAATTGGAATTATAAAATAAATCAGAGGTACAAAGTATCGAAATATTATTATTTATCGCGTAGGGTGATTTAGTTATACGAACCAGGCGATGCAATCGCTCGCCTGTCCAGTTCTTGAGAACAATATTTTAAACTAGTTCTAATTTGTAGGAATTCCCCTTTTGTATTTTATGTGCTATAGCTGTACGGGCTTTTACTTTTTTTGTGGCAAAAAAGTAAACAAAAATGCCGTTGCAGAATAAAAAAGACTAAAAATGAAATATAAAAAATCTTAAAACTTCTCCCAGCTTATAATTTCTTCAGGTGCTTTTCGCTTTTTTACCGGAATGTTGTCATCTGCCGGATAGCCCAGCGGAATTAATGCTATGGGTTCAATATGCGGCGGAAGGCTCAGGGTTTCGG
>CAZXTX010000540.1:0-1512 GCA_964643695.1 uncultured Mariniphaga sp.
ATTTTCCAGCCGGTTACCTCACCGCCGTTAAACCTCTTCCAGTTATCAACTGATTCACCATCGAAGAGCAGTTCCCAGCCCTGTTTTATCTCTTTTTTCGACAAAACATTTATTGCCGGATCTTTGGAACCGCAACTTTGAATCATAAGCAGGGATGCAATAAAAAGAATAAAAGTAAAGTGTTTCATAGTTTTGATTTTTTTACAAATTTAAAAAATGTTGGCATCAATAAAAGCACATGTATTAAAAAGAAAAATCTGATATTCCGGCAGAAGGAACTGCTTCAATTTTATCACTAAAGGAGATTTCCCTGCTCCCCTTATAAATCAGATAAAGCTTGTCAAGTTTCAAATCATTGACCGATTGTTGCATTGAACCTGTAACTTTTGGTGTTTCTGAAAACTTTATCTCAAATCCCACTCTTTTCCCTCCCTTAAAAACCAACAAATCAAGTTCTGAACCGGTATGAGTCCTCCAGTAAAAAAAGTCTCTCGATTTGATTTTTGAAAGAAGTTGTTCCACAATAAAACCTTCCCATGAAGCTCCCGATTTAACGTGACTGTATATAGCATCATTTTCTGTTCCTAACAAAGCATGCAAAATTCCACTGTCACGTATATATATTTTTGGTGACTTTACTTGTCTCTTTTTAATATTTTCATACCACGGCTGCAACTGTCTTATCATATAGGTTCCGGTAAGAATATCAAGATACCTTTTAACTGTAGGTTCAGAAACTCCCATGGAACGGGCAAATTCGGCACCATTCCATATTTGGCCGTGATAATGTGCAAGCATCAGCCAGAACCTTCTTAAAGTTACGGGCGGAATATTAAAACCGTAATTGGAAATATCTCTTTCCAAAAATGTCTGAATAAAATTTTCACGCCATAAATAACTCTGTTGCTCATCATCTGCAAGAAAAGAACGCGGGAACCCTCCGCGAAGCCATAATTTTTCAATATTATCCTTTCCTGTTTCATTCAGATTAAAACCTGTCAGATTAACAAATCCTATTCTGCCTGCCAGACTTTCCGATGATTTCTGCACCAGCTCCGGAGAAGCACTGCCTAATATTAAAAACTTCCTTCCGGATTCAGCTTCATCGGCCAAAACCCTTAATAACGGAAATAATTCAGGAATACGCTGAATCTCATCAAGGATTACCAGCCCCTTTTGTTGCTGTAAAATTATCTTTGGAGTTGTACTAAGCAGCTCAAAATCACCCGGATCTTCCAAATCAAAAAAAACACTTTCAGTAGTTTTTGCAATTACTCTTGCAAGTGTTGTTTTACCACATTGTCTGGGTCCCATAATGGCAGTTACAGGATTATTACGAACAGACATTTCAATTTCCTTAAAATAATCAGGCCTTGATATTTCCATATGTATCAAATTTTAATACGAAAATAGCAATTATCTCTGAAATTCTAAATCTTGATATTAGTTTTTCAAAGTAAAATATAAAAGATACCTTGAAATTCTAAAGTTCAACTTTAGCTTTTCAGGGTT
>CAZXTX010000541.1:0-1512 GCA_964643695.1 uncultured Mariniphaga sp.
TTTTATGATACCTCAGTTTTTCCATATTCAAAGCTTTGGAATCTTCCTCGGTTCCTATTGTAACACCCAAAGCCGTAAATATATTTTTAATCTCGTCACTTTCATATATCTTATGCTGCATTGCCTTTTCAACGTTCAAAATTTTTCCCCTCAACGGCAAAATTGCCTGAAAGCGTCTGTCGCGCCCCTGTTTTGCTGTTCCGCCTGCCGAGTCACCCTCAACCAAAAAGATTTCGGTTAATGCAGGGTCCTTTTCAGAACAGTCGCTTAGCTTTCCGGGTAAACCGCCACCTGTGAGTGCATTTTTACGCTGAACCATTTCACGTGCCTTGCGTGCAGCATGACGTGCCTGTGCAGCCAGAATAACTTTGTTTACAATTATTTTTGCCGATTTCGGATTTTCTTCAAGATAAATTGAGAGTGCTTCGCTCACTGCCTGGTCAACTGCAAGACTCACGTCTGAATTTCCCAGCTTGGTTTTTGTCTGCCCCTCAAACTGCGGTTCTGCCACTTTAACAGAAATAACTACGGTTAATCCTTCACGAAAGTCATCACCGCTGATATCAAATTTTAATTTTGACAGCATGCCCGAACTTTCGGCATAACCTTTCAAAGTACGTGTTAATCCTCGCCTGAAACCAGTCAGATGAGTTCCGCCTTCAATTGTGTTAATATTGTTTACATAAGAGTGAATATTTTCAGAAAAGGTGGTGTTGTACTGCATTGCAATTTCTACCGGAACATCATTTTTTTCAGTAACAATATGAATAATATCCGTAGTCAGCTTAACTCTTGTATCATCAAGATAGTTAACAAATTCCTTCAGCCCTTCCTTAGAAAAGAATTCTTCAAACCTGAAACTTCCATCTTCTTTCAAATGTCTTTTATCGGTAATTGTAAGACGAATTCCGGCATTCAGAAAAGCCAGCTCACGCAGACGTGCTGCAAGAGTTTCATATCTGAACTCGGTTACCTGAAAAATTGTTTCATCCGGTTTAAATGTAACATAAGTTCCTGTTTTTTTTGTTTCACCCACAACTTCCACACTTCCTTTGGGTTTTCCGATAGAATATTCCTGAACCCATATTTTCCCTTCGCGGTGTATTTCAGCTTTAAGGTACGAAGAAAGTGCATTCACACATGAAACGCCCACTCCGTGCAAACCTCCGGAAACCTTATACGAATCCTTATCGAATTTACCGCCTGCATGCAACACAGTCATTACAACTTCAAGTGCAGACCTGTTTTCTTTTTCATGAATTTCAGTAGGAATTCCCCTGCCGTCATCTTTTACAGTTATCGAATTATCTTCATTAATAAAAACGTCAATGTTACTGCAATATCCTGCCAGAGCTTCATCAATTGAATTATCAATTACCTCATATACCAAATGGTGCAGTCCTTTTTCATTTGTATCGCCAATATACATTGAAGGCCTTTTTCTTACAGCCTCAAGTCCTTCTAATACCTGAATATTTTGTGCAGAATAATTACCGTTTCCTTCCAAATGAT